>JBPCVE010000051.1:0-5071 GCA_051010795.1 Rubripirellula sp. | reverse complement strand
AATCGGCTCCGGTTCAACGTTTTGTTATGTGACGTTTTCGAGCAACGCAAACAGTTCTTCAGAGCGGATTGCAGCAAAGTTCTCACCAAACATTTCGTTTGTTTCGAGAGAATTAACAACATTCGTCAGCCGTTGGATGTCGTCACGCCTGCACGCGAAGTAGGTGGTGTTTTTGGCAATCCCGTCAGCCCAAACTGCGACATCAATTCCACGAGATTGAATTTCGGCGAGATATCTGCACGCGTCTTCGTCGGGTGGCAATCCGTGATCTATCGAAAGGGATGTTGGGTACGCGAAAAAGGTCCAAGGGCACACGCCCGTGCGTCGATATTCATCCGCATCAAACAGCAAATCAATTTTGACGGGATCGGTGTTCATCTAGTCACATAACGACCAAGTTAACCGGGCCGACCAATTCGGCCCGAACCAAAAGAGTATCCAAGGTACCAGAAAACGGCTAATCGGCTCCGGTTCAACGCTTTGTTATGTCGCAGGGTTCATTCGACGCGCCGATATGATAGTCCAATTTTCCGATTGACTTGGTCGATCCGCAGAACTTTCACAGGAATTTCGACGCCGCTGGCCAATAATTCTGATGGATGCGATAGCTTTCGATCATCAATCTCCGTGATGTGAATAATTCCTTCGACATTATCACCAAAGTTGACAAAAATGCCGAATTGGCACATTCGGTCGACAGTAGCATCGACGATTTGCCCAACAGCGAGCCAAGTCAAGTTTCCGCAATTGATGCAGCTCGCATCCCAGTTGTGATCCATCGAAGGGTTATTTTGATTGCAATTTTGACAAATCATCGTAGAACGACATAACGACCACGATACCCGGGCCGCGTGAAAGAGTTAATGAGCGAAGCGACCGGGCGTTACAAACCGGCTCCGGTTCATCGTTTTGTTATGTCGTGATTATGGGTGGGCTGTTCGACGTGATAGTCCTGTCAATTGAGCCATCCCACGAGCGAAGATAAATTGTATCAGGCGACCACGGTTCGGAGAACATTTGTGCAACCGCATCGGAATCGTCAAGCCAAACGACCGTTGAAAACCCGGCATGTTCTCCGTCACCATCAATCGCGATGACGAACCGGGAATCAAGGATCCCACGCGCAGTCTCGATGATAGAATCATCCGCATCGCCGTCGTTAAAGGCCGACGCGACGGAACTGTGTGTATGCCAATCGCCGAAAGCTATGGACGTTTCATTATATTCGTCGATCCAAATCCAGAACGACAGTTTTCGTCGGTTAGCCGGTGAAGGGAAAAAGATGGAATCTGAGCCTTCGTGTTGCGCGAGTTCTGGCGCTGCGAGGTTCCGAGCACCAGTTCGCACTCCTTCGAGAGCGTCCAGAAAGTTGCGGAGACGTTGCTGAGAGTTCACGATTGATTTACCGACATAACGTCCGCGATCACCGAGCCGGAACGATAGATCATCCATTTCAAAACCACGCGCAAGTCCGGCTTCGCGTGCATCGCATTGTTGTTACGCAGTTCGGGTTTCGCGTTCCATTTGGTCGAAGGTCTCAATTAGTTCGTCACGCAATTCTGGCAGTCTGTCGTCACCGAAAATGCCGTCACGAATCAAAGACACATCATCCTCGAGTGTAACAAAGTTGATGAATTTTTCATCGTAGAGCAAATTTTCATTGCGCAAATATTCGTAGCAATTCAGGATCGTCTCCTGAGTGTCGGTTGTGGTTGATCGGAGCACGTCAGCCATCCGAGACATGCCACGCTGTGTTGACCAACAATCGTTGGTTTGGATGGCAAGTTCAGTTAGCAAAGCAATTATGTTGGCGCGTGGCAGTTTTCGACCGAGCGACAGATCAATTAGTGCATTGGATGGTGTTGTTGCGCGTTCGATTTCAGCATCAGCCCAAGCCATAAGCTCGGCAATCGAAGTGGCACCGAGCATAAAGGCAACGCGATGCATATTGGCGCGTTGTTCAAATGTCGGTTTCATGAGTTCAAGCGTGATAACGGCAATGTTCACCCAGTCGCGTGAGCGAACGTGACTTCAAATTGCGGCAACCAACGCGACTTGGGTGCAACATATTGTTATCCGACGAGTTCCAGTTTGAGTCTCTCGTCAAACAATGAAAACAAAAAGTGTTTTTGTTCCCGATGTTCAATTATGAATTCTAGAGTATTCGATTCCCGGCGTCCTGGATCATGAGGATCGAAATCGCGTACAACGATTGTATGTTCGCCCGGCTCAAGTTCAATATATTCACAGAGTGGTGGCGCTTCATCCTTTGGTGCGGTGCGGCGAATATAACGATCTAGGTAGATCTTATAGTTATCCCAGGGCTCGGTCTGTGATTCAACAAGAATGGACGAGGTTTCCCTAGCCTGTCGAGTTTTTTCCATACGCTCCCAGAGGTCGTGGTTTCCAAAATTGAACATTCTGGTTGTGCAACCGTTTGGACAATAGACCCCCGGATGAATCCATCCGTCATCAATTATCTGCTGATTGCCGGTCAATTTTCCGAATTCAATGATTTCGATTCGAGTCGTTTTGCCCGGCAACGCCCAAAACAAATCGGAACCGCACCAGATACAGGATTTCTGGTCGAAGTCTGTTCTTGAATTCAGATCTGACTGGTTGATGCACTCAAATTTTTCCAAGACTGCGATCACGCCAGTCAGCCCTCTGTGTTTGAGGCGTAAGAAGTCTATTTGCTCAAATGCGTTTTGCAGGGATGTATCGTTGACGATTATCCATTCAGATAGCGGAGGAACTGATGGCGGATTCTGAATCGCGTCTGCCATAAAGGAAAGACATTGTTCACGCGTTAGGTGCGGTGAAGCCACATTAACTCTCAAGTCGGATAACGATTGCGATAACCGGGTGGCCGCGGTTGACTCGCCACTTGTGGACGCGTTGTCGGCCACTCCGAGTTCATCGCGTGGTTATCCGCCGCGTGGCTCGCGAACGTAGGAATCGAGTGACGCCCGGAAATCGAGAGGCTGTGACAGGAATTGTCTGGGTTGCAATCCTTGATCGTCGAGACATGACCGAACGGCAAGGAGATAGGTCAGGTATCGAAACGCATTGGATCGGTGTGACTTTCCGCTGCGAATGAGTTCTTGGCCACGGGTGGCGTCAAATGAGGGATCGCCCGCAACGTATTCGCAGTACCCTTCATCCTTCCAGGTGGGAAGCCGGAGATACGCGAGAAGTCCAAGATCGCTGGCAATAAGTTGGTGCATCGACTCGTGTGCGAGTACCGTGTGCATCGGGCGGCGGTTGAACTTGGGTTGATCGTTCATGCAAATATCGTTCGTAATATCGCAGCGATTTAGGATCGTGTTCCCGGTCAATATCATCCTGACACCAAATGCCCCAGGCGAACGCGGCATCAGTAGCGTTCGACGCCATCGGTCATTAGCGATATAGACGTCGAATGAATCGGTAGCTGAATACAATGGCGATGCTGACAGTTTTGCTGTCGCCTGTTCAACGACGGATTTGATTTCAGATGGGATCGGACGATCCGAATGAAAACGAAACTGTCCTACACGTGCCGAATGAGCGAATAGTGGTTTCGGAAAGATCAGTAGCAGCAGGTACGCCAGACCAATCGCGTTCAAAGCCCGCGTCGTGTAGAGATACCGTTTGGAACGTTGCTTTCGCTTGCGGTTCTTGATCGCACGAAAAATGGTTCGGATCATGTTCAGCATTCAAGGGGTTCATTCGGATAACGACCACAATCACCGGGTTGCCGCCAGCGACGTTGATTTCAAATTCGGCCGGATCGGCAACTGCGGTGCATGGTTTTGTTATCGCGTCAATCTCGATATGGCGTGAATGGAGTTAAACCCACAATGGCATCCCACAACTTGCAATATCGTCTTGCCTTTGTCTTGTCGGCGTCTGTGTAACCCATTGTGGCAACGGCGTGGGGACCGTACGCATCAATCACGACCGTCTTACCGTGCAACCGGATCATTATCCGTGTGTGTTCCTGATCAGTCATGCAGATATCTGGGAATGAACCAAATGCCGAGAGGTTCTCGTCAGCAGCGATCTGCTTTAGTTTTTCCAGTTGATCGGATGGAACGTGTTGCCGCAGCACCGCAATGTGTTTCTCGAACTTCGGCGGTTGTGCGAGAGCGACAGTTTGGGTCAAGAGTCCGTGTTTATGGACAGTTACGTTCCACGTAGAGAGATCCGAAGTGAACGCTGGAGCCAATAGCGACGCACCGAACAGATCACCGTCACCGAGTCTCAGGTCTGGAAGTTCTGATGTGGGCATAACTTTGAGCGATAACAATTAATTATTCGTGGGTCAGCCACGGATTATACAGGAAAGAACGTGACTCAGTCACGGAATAACACGTTCCCCCCGACAGAGCCGTTTGCAATCATTTTTTCCCGATTCGTTGTCCCGCGCCCACACTGCACAATGAACCCGACCCCATCATTGAGAAACTACCAACCCAACAACCAGGCCTGCACTCGTTTACACCGTCAGCAACGTAACAAAATAAGCATCACGCCACTCGAACCAAAGTCCTGCACGCCTCCTATGCGACCCCCGAATTCGACACGCCAATACAACGATCTAAGACTCAACACCATCCTCCCAACTACAACCAAAACCCATCAACCATTCAACAAAACACTGCAATAAACGCCATACCGTTCCGATTGGCCGCAGCAAACAACGTGACTCAGCCACGGAATAACACAAACCACTTTCTAGAGGGGTGATTTGCTGACTTGCCCGCACCCCTCCCGTTGCTAGACTCCAGCTTGCATCACTTTCAAAATTTCATGGGGGGCAACCATGTCGATGGCAGAGTTCTTGCA
Source organism: Rubripirellula sp. (assembly GCA_051010795.1). GTDB lineage: Bacteria > Planctomycetota > Planctomycetia > Pirellulales > Pirellulaceae > Rubripirellula. The sequence goes on along the minus strand of JBPCVE010000051.1, from coordinate 241 downwards.
ACAACTCGATGACAAGCGGTTCTCTAAGAACGAGCAGAAATGGTTTCCAAAGTGGCTTGCCGGATACACCCAGCACCACCATCTCAACCAAAACCACATCCCCATCAAAACGCCTCTCGTTCTTTCCTTCCTGCAATCGCTGCGAGATGCGAACATCCCACCTTGGCGCAGACTACAGGCGGCACAGGCATTGAGTTCCTATCAGCGACATGTGCTGGCAAAACAAGACGTAAATTTCCAA
>JBPCVE010000050.1:0-11601 GCA_051010795.1 Rubripirellula sp. | reverse complement strand
GTTGCTTATATGCCGTAAGGCGTCGATCTAAGTGGTTATACCAACAATCTTGAAACAGCTGGTCAAGTATCACACGCATGAAACAGTGATCCTCTTTCAACCTCCAACCCTTCAGACGAGCGATGGCTGGAAGCGAGTGACGCGTCAATTCCAGATAACGATCCTGCAATTCATACCGATGCAAACCATCTGCAGAGTTGTGATTCTGAAGTTCACTGTACCGATACAAGTGATTTCCCATGCCAGTACTCTCGCGGTCGCGGCAGTAAAACGAGTCTATGTCGTGGAACCGAAATGTTGCTGGGCCAACAACAGAAAAATGCGGCACTCTGCCTATCAATACCATCCCGACGACAAATGGCCTTTGGAAAGAAGCATATAAATAGCGACGATTCCTCACCTTTTTTTCCCAGACAAAAATTCAGCGGGTTGGACCGTCTGTATGCGTACATGGCCAGCAGAGGGAGGTTACCAACCCTGCTTCTTCAATCACCGTTCATTTCCCCAGCCCATCCTGCACTGCAATTGTAAATGCACAAGAACCGCTGATTGCGATAAGATGTAAGGCGTCGAACCTTGGACGTCCTTTCGCGGCTCATTTCATCTGGCTCCCAATGCAATATCCTGAATTGTCACGACGGAAAATGATCGCCAGTATTGGATTACTGGCTGGCACCTGCAATTCACGAAATGCAGCCGAGGGTCCATTGGCAAACTCAGCGTCCGCAATGACCACCAAAGCGAAAACGATTCCACTGACCTTCAGCACTTACGGTTTACCGACCCTCTCGTTGAATCAAGCGATCGATGCAATTTCCAAGCATGGATACGATGGTATTGAAATCAACGTTGCGTCAAATTCACGAACCACTACCGAAAAAATCTCACCCGCCCAGCGTGAAGAAGCGCGAAGTCGCTTGAAAGATCGAGGGATGGTCGTCAGTTCGTTGATGTCCCATCTGCAGCCCCTGAGTTCCCTCGAGCAACATAGGCAGGATACTCTTCGTTTGAAAAACGATTGCATCTTGGCCTGCGAACTTGCTCCAGATGCCCCTCCCGTGATACAGACCATCCTCGGCGGGAAACATTGGGGTGATTCAAAACAACAATGTGTGGACCGAATCGCTGATTGGGTCTCCATCGCTGAGGAGCATGGTGTTGTGGTTGCAGTCAAGCCACATCGCGGGCACGCGATGTCGCGGCCATCTGAGGCGGCATGGCTGATCGCACAACTTGATCACCCGAAACTATTACGGATGTGGTTTGACTACAGCCACTTCATCTTTCGGGATATTCCCCTGAAACAGAGCCTCCAACAATCGCTACCTATCATGGCGGGCGTTGCGGTCAAAGATGCAATTGAAAAAGAAGGGCGGGTGCAGTTTCTGCTACCAGGTGCAGCTGGCACCATCGACTACGAACTGCTTTGCAACCTATTGCGAGAGGGAAATTTTTCCGGCTCACTCTGTGTTGAGGTCAGCTCTCATGTTTGGAGACGCCCCGGCTATGAACCAACCGGAGCCCTACAAAAAAGCTACGAAGTACTTTCCTCGGCTATGGGTACCACAAGCCCGTCTCAACGTAGATAAAACTGCCAAGTTATTTTCTGGGATGTGCCTCAACGCCTGACCTCCCGCGTCATTAGTGCCGCCTGAGTTAAAACGCTGGCACATTTCTACTGGACCAAACCGCGTCTTTAACGTGATTAACGTGGGGCGAACGCAGCACCAAGACTCTCTGTGTCGAATCCATCGGGAGTTTCACCGTTGGCGCCGTACAGGTAAACCGCTGCCTGCGAAATCGCTGAAACCGCACTCGAAATCAGTGACACGACCAACAATGCGATTACCCCAATCACAATCAAGGCAACCCCAAAGGCTGGTACCGCTGCAAGCAATGCAAATCCACCGATGATCAAACCAATACCTGGCAACATGAACAAAAAGATGATGAAGCCGATCCCGAAATGGGCGCCCATCGCGTCTCCCCAGGACTCTTTGAGAATCGCTCCTGAACGTTTGATAGCTTTGATCGGCCCAACTTTTTCAACAACCAGGACGGGAATGACAAAGTAGGTTAATGCAGCCCAAGCCATTCCAAGCAGACTGGAAATAATCGAACCAAATTTCTCACTGCGACTTTCAATCACACGCAAAATCAGACCTACCGAAGCGCTGACCAACGCCCAACCGGCAATCTGCGGCAAGCGATTCATCGACGCCTTGAGCCCTTCGCTAATCGTCGGTTTTCCACCGTAGAAACACTTGATCGCACAGGCAACCAGAGCACTATTAAAAAATACAATAACGAAGTAATTCACGAAGTAAAACAAAAAGAGCACACCGAGATACAACGCATTCTGCATGGAATCATCTCCACCAGCTTTCGCGTCTTGCTCGACATTGGCTAGTGCCTCCGCTCCTCCGCCCGTTACGAACAGGGGAATGGCAAAACTGGCCATCACCATCAGGCAGCAAACACCGCTCAAAATCGGAAACACGATCAGTTGCTTCTCTGCCTTGAGCACTGCCCAACTCTGCTTGGCCAGTGAGTACCCTTTGCTAAATCGCTGAAACATGGTTCACCGTTGGTGTTTTCGGATGCGCGGCCAGAAGGCGCGTCGATGATTTATTTTTCCTCAACTCAGTTTACCCGCCTTCTCCTCAAACTGCGACAGCACTAACGCTTAGCCCCCCCGGCGAGGGAAACCGCCTGACGCTGCATGCTCTAAAAACACCCGAATTGCAGAGGGACGCCTAAGAGTTAAGCAGTCGGCGGGTTCACTTCGCAGGCTTATTTTTAAATGGCCATGGCTGCACGCCAACGCGATCCGCCCAGGCCTGCCATTTGCCCACCATTTCTTTTAGTTTCTCTGGATGCGTATTCGCGAGATCATTGAGTTCAGTGCGGTCCGCATCCATGTCAAACAATTCCCAACGGGTGGGCTGGTCTCTTCGATAAGCTGAAACAATTTTCCAGCGACCCTCCCGCAACGCCAAGTTTCCGTGATGCTCGAAGCCAACCGGTGCCTCTCGTTGAATCCTCTCTCCCGAGAATGCAGGAACCAAGCTTTTGCCTTCCATGGGTTGTATCTCATGGCCAGCGAAATCAAGAGGATAGTCACCTTGAGCAGCCTGTAAAAAGGTTGGCATCACATCAATCAGATGTGTCGGGTCATGGACCAAACCTCCTCTTTGGGGCTGTGGGATACCAGCAGGCCAGTGCACCACAAACGGAGTGCTGATTCCCCCCTCATAACCATCATGTTTATATCCTCGGAAGGGCGTGTTTGACGCATTTGCCCAACCAACACCGTAGGCCACAAACGTGTCCTCACCGCCTGGCATCGTTTCCGGACCGGTCCTTACCCATTGACCGTCACGTGTCTGCATGGGTGGCCAGATTTTGGTTTGCAAGTCATCAGGACCAAACGGCTTGAAATCAAACCGTTCTTTCTTGTCGGCATTGGATGCGCGTCCGTACCCCTCTGCACAGCCACCATTATCTTGAAGATAGATAACCAGTGTATTGTCCAGCTCCCCGTTTTTCTCCAAGACGTCGATGATCCGACCTATACCCTGGTCCATACGATCAACCATCGCAGCGTAGACTTCCATGCAACGTATATCCCACTCCTTGTGTTTGAATCCTTCCCAACTGACTGCTCCGTCCGACATCGCCCAGCGTTTATCAAGAACACCTTCTTGGATTGCTTTTTCGTATCGTCTCTTGCGAATGGGTTCATAGCCGTTGTCATAAACACCTTGGTACTTTTCGATCTCTTCTTGGGGCGCATGCATGGGCCAGTGAGCGCTGGTGTACGCCACGTAAAGAAAGAAGGGATCATCCGACTGCTGCTTCAGATGATCCGACACGAAATTGGCTGCATTATCGCTGATCGCATCAGTGTAATAGAAACTTTCCGGCTGATACTCAGTATCGTTGACAGGTGTGATGTACTGATTGCCACGGCACAAGGTGGCGGGATCAAAAAAGCTACCTGCCCCAGTGATGGTGCCGTAGAAACGATCAAACCCTCGCTGCAGTGGCCAATTGGACTGATTGGCCTTGGGCCCCGTGTGCCGCGTGACGTGCCATTTGCCTGACATGTAATTCTGGTAACCGGCGAGTCCTAGCGATTCGGCCAACGTTACGCAGCTGCGATTCAAATCGCCACGATATGCTTCGTAGCCCCGATCACCCGTCATCAAACCGATTCCAGCCTGGTGCGAATAAAGCCCTGTCAACAAAGACGCCCGAGTCGGACAGCACCGCGACGTGTTGTAAAACTGAGTAAATCGGAGGCCATTGCCAGCCAAGCGATCCAAAACAGGAGTTTCGATCTCGCTGCCATAACAACCGATGTCGGTGTACCCCATATCGTCGGCCATGATTAAAACGATATTAGGCCTATCAGCAGCGTGGACAGTGCAATGTAAGTAAATGACTGACAACGCCAACAGCAAGGGGAACAAGTAACGGGAAAATACTGCGTGCATCAAAAGAGACCTATTTCATGACGGACAATGACAGAAAGCAACGCGTGTTTCAGCATCACTGAAAATGCAACTTCCCCTACAGCATAAACGACAGAACACACTCAACGCACGCCAGCCAGCTGACTGCCACAAAATGCGCGTTTCAAGATGCGTTCGCGAGTCCAAACGGAAAACCAAGCAAGCTGCTCGTGGATGATCTCGCTATTCTGCGTGACCTACTCGTCTAGCTGGAATTTGTGAGATCACGCGTGCTGCGCACGATGAAATCCCAGATGAAATCCCAGAAGCACGAAGCCCTCAATGCATGCACTACCAGGCCGACCAACTTCGGGGTCACCCGGCCAACGCCAAACCAACCGTCCATGCGATCACCACAAACATCAGGGCGACTACGCCACTCACCTGTTGAATGCGACGACTGCTGAGCCAGTCCGAGGGCAACGCAGCGCCCACCCAACCGAGTACGAGTCCGGCTAACAAGCCCGTCGCGTGCGCCGTCACGTCCGTATTTTTGCCGCCGATTCCGGTGAACCCAAAAATCACCAATCCACCAATCAACGGACTCCAACGTTTCAGAAAGTTTTCACGCGGGCCGGATCGCGGCTGCAAAGCATGAGAGACCAGCACTCCCAACGCTGAAAAGACAGCCGTCGATGCACCGATAGAAGTGTGATCTGCGGATTGCAACATGGCGTTGACAAGATTCCCCAACGCTCCAGAGAAAACGATGACTAACCATGCCACACCCCCCCCAAGCACCCTGCCTGCCATCAAGCCGAACACACACCCAAAAACCAAATTGGAACCGACATGCCCAGGATCAAGGTGCAGCGTTAGCGCGGTGACGGTTCTCCACCACTGCCCCTCCATCACCAAGCCCGCTTGCATTTGCCCTGCCGTCCACCAGTCAAAACCGAAGACTGACCGTCCCATCAAGACAGCTACCAGCATCAGCACCCCAGCATAAACGCTCACGCCAACGAGAGCTCCGCCATAGGTTGGAATCAACACCGGCCGCTCAATGCTCTGCTCAGCCGATTCACGTTGGTACGAGGCAATTTCCTCTGCCGCCCGAATCGCGTCATCACCGGGTACTAAAATCAACCAACCGCCTCGGAACTGCTTGATCTTTGACTTGACACCAAGCGACTCAAGCACAAAGCGCAACTCCGTAGCTTCACCGCGGTGGCCCGTTTCGCAAACGACCTCGTAACCGGGTGGTGGTTCATACATGGCTTTCACACAGGATCAGCGTGGAGTGGACCGTCTAGATCATCTTCAACAACGTGAATCTCCATGACCAATAAGAACCTTGCGGGCACAAGGCAATCACGATGGAGCATCTCAATAATTTAACAAACGGCAACCGACCGGGGCGAGGCCGCCAACGACAGAAGACCCTTTAAACATTAACCAATCTTAACCCAGCAACATGACTTGCGTCAGCACGTTGGTCAGCACTGTGAAGCAGATTGCAAACGCTGGCAACAACGCAAAAAACGCCGCCAAGTGTCTTACTTAGCGGCGTTTAAATTATCGACTAGTTGCTAGGATCCAACGGAATGACAGTCATTGTCAACCCTGACGGCAACCGCAATGAGAAACATTTACTTGCGACTGCGTGAGGTCGAGCGTTGAGCACGTCGCTGTTGATACGCGATCTTTTTCTTCACCAACTGATCAACACGAGTTGAATTAACGACAAACACTTCCGGGTCATCAATGACAAAAGGAGTCGACCAAGTACGTCCATTATTGTTGTTACAGATATTGAAAAAGAACGAATTCAATCGCTCAGCCCGGTAACCATACGGCAATTGGCTGATCAGGTAATCGTCTTTAGTGAGGTCCTCGACCCCCGGTTTTGCAAAGTAATGCACACGGCCATCAGAGCTCATGGACATTCCGAAAGTCCACCAGCCGAATTGTTCGAGTGGGATTTCTTTTGATTTGAAATCGATTCCTCTCGAGTTACTTCGAATTTTCAAGAATGCGGAATCCTGCTCAACGCCTCGACTGGTTTCGCTTCGAAAGTGAATCCAAAATCCGGGCCAGTAAGGCTCGTTCCGCATTTCCGTTCCCACCGCAAACAAACCTTCACGAGGTTTTCGAGCGGTTGTCCGAGCACCAAGACGAATACCAAAATGAGGGCCACTGCGATTTTCCCACAATGAAGATTCAGGAAGATAAACTCGCACGACACAACTGGGCACTTCGCGTACTTGCAAGGTCGATCCAATCCGCGTGGCTATGCCGAGTATCAAGTCATCCTGTTGCACATCGTTGGTATTGCGTCCGGGAATGCCTGAGCGGAGCGTACTGATCTGCAGTGCTTTGGTACTGCCTGGCAAGCCGTTGCTTGGAGTAGGAATGACTTTGAGCACATCGGGCTGCCCACGTTCCGGCCCCTCTGCCCAGCGTCTGTTGGTGGAGTACGCCATCGGTCCGTAGCTCCGCTCGTTCAGTTCACGTGAACTCTTGGGCATGTTGTGAACGAACTTCCACTCATCTGCTTCGAAGTCATCGCCCACGTAATCGATTTTGGTGCCGACTCCGGGAACTGGAATTCCGTACGAGGAAGTGCCAGAATACTGACCATAAGCCGTAGAATTCGCCTGCATGCTGAAGCCAGCCAGCAGCAGTGATACAACTGTAAGAGTAATTGAATTTCGCATAACCTAACCCATAAGTGAGAACAAAGAGCCCCGACCTGATGAGCTCTCTGTTTTGTATCGGACAGTTTTGCGGATGCGCTCAGTTGGTTGAGACAAGTCTCGCCAGCAATTTCGCCATCCTCTGCGACTCCTCCCCGGAAACACTCCTTCAGCCATCTCACATGGCAAGCTACGCGGGTTAGCAAACTTCTGCGGACCAGCCCAAACGTGAAACAGTTGCGACCACATACCTATCCGAGGCGTGTGACTGCCCAGATGCACACTTCACAGCCCCCCGTTTGCCTCTGCCCAACGATAAACGCTGGGAGACAAACGCTGGGAGACAAACACCGGGAGACAAAAACTGGGAACCAACGCTTTTTCCGCCTCAAATCCCACTCCTGCGTCTCAAGCTCAACCTCTGCTTCCCGAACCCAACCTCTACATTTCAAATCCAATCTCGGGGAGTTTCGCGATATACTACGGCAACGATGAGCCACGCCAAGATAGCCCGACTCCTCACCTGTCGACTCAGGCAACTCCCCCACCCCCTTCCGATCGATCACAGCACGCCCTGATGACAGCACACCCCAAGCGACCACCGATCTACATCTGCCTTACTGTTCTGGCCTTCGGCCTTGCACTGAGTCTCGTAACAATCCAGGGGAAGGAACCCGCGCTGACTGAGGAAAACGGTCAAACGAAAGAAACACCGGCGAAATTTTTCGACTATCACCAAGTTCGGGGGCGGCAGTCGAAACGAAGTGAACAGGGAAAACTGGAAGGCGAGCTGGAACTATCTCTGCTGGGCAAATCCCGAATGCAGGGTATGGCACCATTCGGTCCTCAATGGAGTAACAATGCACACCTTCTGTGGGATGGCGTGATTGGTGACTCGATGAAGAGCTCGTTCGAAGTAGATGCATCTGGCGTCTATGACGTTTCGATCCAACTCACACTGGCTGGTGACTACGGCCTCTTCCGCATGACTCTGCCGCAATCATCCATCACGAAGGAGATTGATCTCTACAGCAATCGCGTTGAATTAGCTCCGCTGGTGGTTCTTGAGAATCTCAATCTTGAAGCAGGGCCACAGGCGATTGAATTCAAACTCATCGGAGCAAATAAAAAAGCGCGGAAGTTCCAAAACCGCGGATACTTGATGGGCTTGGATTTCCTTCAATTGACACGAAAGGATCGCAAACCATCCAGCCCCGTGACTGCCGACCCAACGCGAAACACAACAAATACACCGAATTCAAAAAACAAAGATCAAGCAGAGAAGCCTAAATCTGCAAACACCAATGAACCAGCGTCCTTTCAACAACTAACATCTCAGCAGATTTCAGCGTTTACAAAAACATTTTGCTCTGACTGCCATCACGCTGACTCCCAAGAGACCGAGGTCGACTTTGAAATTTCCAGTGACGGCCCCCCATGGTACGAGGACCCAAAACTACTGCGACAAGCGCGTAACGAATTGGCAGATCACGAGATGCCCCCCGAAGGCTCGAAACAGCCATCATCAGAGCAACGCAAAGCAATGGTCAAAACATTGAACTCAATGCTGTCCGACTATCTGCAAACTACTCAAACTGCAACACCAACAGCGATGCGGCGGATGACGCGTTACGAATACAACAACGCAGTCCGTGATTTACTGCAACTTCGTGGCGACATCTACCCACTTCCTGAGAAGACCCTACGTGCATTCACTCCCTATTTTGAACCAGCAACCGGGCACAGCCCGCGAGAAATTCTCGTTGGCAACCGGACGCTGGGAAAAAACCAGGTGGAGCGTCAAATCCTGACAGGTGTCAATCCTTTCGCAGTCGACCTTCAAGCAGAAGGAGGCTTCAACAACCGAGGCGAAGAACTAGGGGTCTCCCCCATCCTTCTCGAGAGCTTACTACGTCTTGGTCGATCGATTGTGCACAGCCCTGAATTCGATGGTTATTGTGGATTGAACAGTTCGCTGTTTTCCAGCCCAGAACAAGAAAGCGGGAACACGGCACATGACGTGGCAAAGGAACGGATTGCCAAACTACTCGAACGGGCTTTTCGTACTGCAATCGATATAGCCACAATCAACCGCTATCACGAATATTTCCAAGCAAGGCATGAGGAAACGAATTCTTTTCGCACAGCAATGAAAGATGTAGTTGCAGCCATTCTGGCATCCCCGCGTTTTGTCTACCTCGCTGAATCATCTACCAACAGCAAGACCAAGTTGCTAAGCGGATATGAAACTGCAACACGTTTGTCGATTTTCCTTTGGAGCAGCATTCCAGATGAAGCATTACTTGCCGCAGCGCGTAACGGTAGCTTACTCGACCCCGAGGTGCTTGATGCACAGACCCAACGGATGTTACTCGACCCCAAGTGCCATGCATTGACGCAGAACTTTGCCCGACAATGGCTGAGGTTGGACCAACTGGTGACTGCGGTTCCGGATTTCGACCGTTTTCCGCGTTACTACTCCCGCATCGGTTGCGAGCAGTGGAAATTTGGCCTTCAAATGATGGTCGAACCTTTGTTGCTGTTCGACAGCATTATGATGGAAGATCGTTCGATCATGCTTTTGATTGACAGCGACTACTCCTACCGATCAGATGAACTCCAGTCATGGTACAGCGAGAACAAACCATTCGGCGATCGTGAAAACCGCAATCGATTCAACACCAACCAACAACGATACAGCAAACGCAAACTGACCAATCGTCGAGAGGGTGGAGTGATCACTTCGGCGGCGACCATGACGATGACCTCTTCACCGTTACGGACCAACCCTATCACACGGGGTGCGTGGGTTGCGACCGTCATTTTAAATCGTCCGCCACCACCGCCGCCCGACACAGTTCCCCCAATCGAAGCTGATGATCGAGAGATAGAATCGTCAGGGCTTACACTTAGGCAGCGACTTACACAGCACCAGTCATCAACCCAGTGTGCGGCCTGCCACTCTCAACTCGATCCACTCGGTTTTGTTTTGGAAAATTACGATGCCGTTGGACGATGGCGAACTTCCTACACATCTGGGCTGGAAATAGATTCCAGCGGAGAACTGTTTGGAAAGCTAAAGTTTAAAGACATCATTGAATTCAAGGATGCTTTGCTGCAGCACCCCGAACTTTTCATGCGTGCATTCGCAGAGCATATGCTTGCGTACGCTCTCGGTCGCGACCTGACCTTGGCTGATGAACCTGCCGTCGACACGATCCTGCAAAACACATTGAAAACCCATGGTCAGTTCACAACTATCATTCGACAGATCGTCCGAAGCCGAGCATTCCGTTACCACGTCGACGAATCACCAGCAGAGGAAATCCGATGAGAAATCACAAACTAACGCGTCGATCCGTGCTCCGTGGATCTGGGGTCGCCATTGCCTTGCCATTGCTGGAAGCAATGCATCGCAACACAACAGCCCAAGCCGCTCCCCAAAACCTTGCACCGCGACGACTGGCGTTTTTTTACATCCCCAATGGTGTCGTCCAGACGGCATGGAACTTGGCGGAAGTCGGCAAGGACTACCAACTGAGCCCGACTTTGAAACCGATTGAATCGGTACGCGAAAACATTCTGATTCTCAGTAATCTCGATCGAATCAAAGTTGCCGGCACCGATGGACACGCACAGGCTAGCACCTGCTGGCTTAGCAGCGCGGCCCCAGACGAACTGTCCCCTGCCGGCTATCCATTAAAACGCACCATTGACCAGATCATCGCTGACAAAACCGGATCAGAAACCAGTTTCCGGTCACTTGAATTGAGCTGCAACCCATACGAAGACAATCGAGAATCAATTTACTTTGATAATATTTCATGGTTTGGGCATGGCCATGTTGCCACATCATTGCGTGACCCCGCGGAAGTATTCAATCGTTTATTCCGCGTTGAAGAACATGTAAACAGCAGCAGCGTGCTGGATCTTGTGATGGAAGACGCAAGGAGCCTGCAACCGCAATTGAGCAAGCTGGATCAACACAAACTTTCCGAATACACCGATGCAGTCCGAACCATTGAACGGCAAATCACAAGGGTGTAGCGACGGCAGGGTGACATTGCCAAGCTAAACCCGACAACTCCCATCAAACCCTGGCAAGCGATGCGTCGGGATGAGTTCATACAGGTCATGGGTGACCTGATGATCCTTGCTTTGCAGAGTGACCTTACCCGAGTTGCAACATTGATGACTGGCCCTGAACGCTGGGGCTCGCCCCTTCAAGTCGAAGGTTGGTTTGACAAACCCATCCAACACCACTCATGGACTCACGGGCAACACAACGAAGGCATCAGGAAGCAACTTGAAAGACTCGACCTCTTTCACCTTGAACAGTTTGTGCACTTGGTCAAAAAAATGCGGGCGATCGAAGAAGGTGATGGCACGTTACTGGACAACACCGCCTTCATGCTGGGCTCGGGTTTAAGCAGCGGGGAACACCACGT
>JBPCVE010000049.1:0-4743 GCA_051010795.1 Rubripirellula sp. | reverse complement strand
TTGCCGGAACCTTGACCAAACAAAATGCGTGATAGCAAGCTACTCACGCTCAGGTTAAAAATCGCCACAGAAGTGCGTGGCGATTCCAAAATCATCACCTCACCGGCTGCAACAAAGCCAAGTCACAAAGACCTAGTTTCGCTGAACACCTGGTGTTGGAGCAGCAGCCTGCTGTTCCATCTGCTTCGTCAGATACTGCATGATCGCTTTGGTCATGTCGAGATCCTCATCATGATGAACAATGTTTCTCATGACGCCGCGGATCACGGTATCTGGCTTTTCAAGATCCATCTTGTCGCTGTTATAGCGAAGCACAAGGTTGATCTTGTAAAAGTCTGCCATCACCTTAACACCAGAAGTGATACGCTCGTAGTTCTGGTAGTAGATACGGGCCTCTGCGTCAGCCAACTCGCGACGCTTGCTCGCCATCTGAAGGCGGAGCTGCGAGTCACCCTCAGCGATCTGCTTTTCCAAAGCGCCGTACTCCGAAGTACCAATTTTGTACTGCGGCAACTGCTCAGCCAGTTTCTTGAGTTCGGCCTGCCTTGCCTTCATCGTCGCGTCAAATGCTTTCAGATCATTCTCCACCTTCGATACTTCTGAACGAATACCGGGGTGAGTCTTGAAGATGTAAGCAACGTCGACCACCGCAACGCGATGACCGGTGCTTGCCGCAGCCGGTTGAGCATTCTGTGCCGACACCGAAACTGGCAGTAAGGCTGTAACTGTAATGATGGCCAACATGATGGCCGATTTGCCAAAAGATCGCACGTCCGCTCTCCTTGCGTTGTGGGTGCGTTGTTCTCCGAATGCTCTCGCATTCTCCCAACCAATTCCGGCGTCCATCGCCACGGTCGGAAACTCTTACCGATTCGCTGCCCCAAAGGGACTGACGATTCGATTCGAGTCGGATTCTGTCACCAATTCTTGTAGACGTAAAGGTTGAAATCGCTGAACACCACGCTCAGCCAAAAAAAACTGGTTGAATTGCCAACAAACTCAGCCCTCAGGCCGTGCCACCAATTCGATGGTTACCGAAACGGACTCACCATCTCGCTTCACCGTGACTGGCATTTTCTGCCCAGGCGAGCGAGACCGCATGAATTCCAACACTTGCTGCGAGCTTTTGACCGTCTTGTCCCCGAGTTTTTCCAACAAATCACCCGTTTTCAATCCGGCACGCTCCGCTGGTGCCCCTTGAACCAACCCTGAAATCACCACTGAATTCTCACGATTAGCCAGCGAAACACCCATATAAGCAGTGATTTGCCGGCGGACACGCACGCGATTCTCTGTCTCAGCGTATTCCGGACGCTGCTCCAAAGTCGCCAATTCATAAGTGACGTCAGAAACTATATCGGTTATGCGGGTTAGTCCACCAAACTCGATTTTGTCGAAATCGTCAGTTGGGCGATGGTAATTGTCGTGCAACCCTGTGAAGAAGAACAAAACAGGCACACCGGCTGTGTAAAACGACTGATGGTCACTCGGACCATATCCCGAAGGCACCTTAAACAAGTCAAACTTGTAATCCTCGTTTGCCTTCTCAACGAGACCGTCAAACGTCGGTGCCGATCCCGTGCCGTAAATTGTCAGTTCGTTGTCTCGCAAACGCCCCACCATGTCGAGGTTCACCATCGCAACGGTCGACTCAAGTGGAATCACTGGGTTCTTAACGTAATGCTGACTCCCCAGCAAACCACGCTCTTCTGCACTAAACCCCATGAACAGAACCTGACGATGCGACTTCGCATCGGCCAAACGCCCCATCATTCGCTCCGCGATTGCTAGCATCGCAGAGGTGCCGCTGGCGTTATCATCCGCCCCGTTATGAATCGCGACAGTGCCAGGAGCCAACGAACCATAGCCCCCCATACCAACATGATCGTAGTGGGCGCCGACCACGACAGTCTGGTCAGCCAAAGCCCCTTTGCCTGGCAAAAGCCCTAGCACATTGTTCGTGCTTGCCACGGAGGGCTTGAGCTCTGCTTTCAAAGCAGCAGTCACGCCGGTGAGCGCCGCGCTTTGTGGACTTGCTGTCTCGTCGATCGCCGCTTCAAGCTCTGCAAGTGTCTTGCCGGTCGTCTTGGATAAGGCATCTGAAATCACTTTGCGCGACACAGAGACGATGGGAATTGAGTCCTGGTTCTCTCGGCGCATCCCTGCGTCCGTCAGCCCCAGAACTCCTTGCTCAACATTCGCCAAGCCTTCGCCCAATGACTTGATCATCCGCTCAGCATTGGCAATTTTCTCGTTGATGGATTTACGATTATTCGTTGCGTCAGCAGGCAGTTTTTCTAACTGCTCTGCAAGTCTTGTCTTGCGTACTTTCTCTTGGTCGATCCGTTGCTTGACATTCTTGACTGTTTCCTCGACGCTTGCCGGATCGTTGACCAGCACGACCGCCGCTGCTCCGTGCTTGATGGCATTCTCGATTTTGGTGGCAAAGAATGCATGACGAGTGTTTTGAGTTCCGGAAAACTTACTGTCAGGATCACTCGCTTGTGGCTCTTTCCGCAAAATTATCACAACAGCCCCGTCAACATCGACGTCCGCGTAGTCATCGTAGTCAAGCCTGGGGGCCGTGACGCCGTAGCCAGCGAATACGATTGGTCCGTTGACATCAGCTTTACTGCTGCCCAGTGCCAACGGCATCAGCCCCTGATTGAGATTGACGACGACCTCACCGAAATCCGCATCGTCACTCGTTAAAGTCAAACGATTATTCTTAACGGCTCCAACGCTCGAGCCCAGTTTGACGTTGAACGGTTGCCGAGGCTTTCCGTCTACCAGGTCGGTTTTCAACCCGATGCCTTTCATTCGATCGACCAGATAACTGGCCGCTACCTCAATCGTGTCGTCAGTGACACTTCGGCCACGCAATTCCTCGCTGGCAAGAAACTTGATGTCCGCCCGTAACTGGGCTTCGGTCGCATCAGTAAGTTGCTTGTCGGAACCAGCATCAGCCACAGCAGTGAGCTGATCATTGTCTGCCCCCGCATCCTTCTGCTGTGCCTTGAGGGGAACACTGGCAGTCACAATTGACAGACAAGCCACAACGACAAAACAAGTGATTCTCACGGGATAAACTTCCAAGATGACAGTGAGTCAGGATAACAGCGACAAGGTGCACCAACTGACATTGATGCAAGCCGCAACGCAAATCCAGCCAGAGCGACTCGATATCAATCGCTCCGACCCGGCGTGACTCGCGGACTGGTGCCAAGCCAGCAAACCACAGCGTTACCCATCAAGACCATGCACTCACTGCTGCCCCAAGGGGATCACGCTAGTTCTTTCTTTTCACCACGCTCGGTGAGGAACAGCAAGATAGGACTCGCGATAAAGATCGAGCTATAGGTACCGGCAATCACACCAACCACGAGTGCGAAAGCGAACGCATGAATGCCTTCGCCGCCAAACCAATAAAGCAACATCACCACAATCAGCGTGGTTATCGAAGTGAGCAATGTTCGGCTCAATGTCTGATTGATACTAACGTTGATCATGTCGCCGGTCAGCTTAGGAGCCTTACCTTTGGTCTCACGAATACGGTCAAACACGACAATCGTATCGTTCAGTGAATAACCAATGATGGTCAGGATGGCTGCGACTACTGTCAGGCTGATTTTGAATTCATCGATCTGAAGGAAGCCAAGGGCACCAGCAATGTAAGCACTGACAGCGATCGCCCCCAACGTGATCAGCACGTCGTGAAGCAAAGCAGCGACAGCGGCAAAACCGTAGATCACGCGTTGGAACCGGAACCAAATGTAGGCAATGATGCACAACAAACTGGCGAAAAGAGCACCAAACGCTCGGCCAATCATGTCTTCCGCCACCCGAGCCCCCACCGAGCTACTGCTGATCCAAACGGGCTCCTTACTCATATCAGTCTTCAAGCGATTCATAACCTTTTCCGCCTCAGCTGCAGGCAAGTTCAAAACCACCTCCCACTTCTCAAACGGCAATTGTGAGTCAGCTTCCCAAGCCTCTGTCCCATCACCCTGAGGAGTCAGGTTGATACTTGCATCTGTCAAAACAACTTCCTCCGTCTTAGCCGCAGCGAGCACCTTCTCTTCGAGAGTCGTGCGGTTAGCCTTGGCACTGCCTGCATCTTCACCGCCACCAATGCCCAAGGTGATCACGACTGCAGTCTGTACCACGACAACCTCTTGGCTGTCGTCTCGAGGCGTCACCTCAGCAGATGGCGTGGTCGAACCGTTAGCTGAATCGCTGCTGGCGGTGGGTGCAGTTGCTGCATCGCCCGAATCATCTGAAGCAGCAGGTTCCACAGGATCGGCAGGGGTGTTTTTCTCTGGTGCAGCACCGGAGGTATCTACCTTGGCCGATTCAACGTCACTGCCCTCAGCAGCAGGAGCCGCCGGCTTGTCATCTTCAGAATCCTGCGTTGGTTCTGCAGACTCATCTTGAATTGGTGCTGAGATATACATCAATCCGCTTCCGAAACTCTTTTTGGCATTAGGCCGCCAGGAAGATTGCTTATCGACGTCACTGTCTTTCGGGTTGTTGATCGAGATACTGTAGGTAACCAAATTGATAGTGGTGCCCTCAAAAGCTTCAGCAACCAGTTGCTTCAGGTCGTTGACCTGCTCTTGTGATGTATCGACCTTGTAAACCGTTTGCTCTGGAACACCATTGACGGAAACACCATTGACCGTGAAGGGAATCTTCTCCTGCCCCTCTTGGTCCATGTAAGCGGCAATAACACCTCGAATTTTT
>JBPCVE010000048.1:0-13574 GCA_051010795.1 Rubripirellula sp. | reverse complement strand
AAGCGACGATGGCTCGAAACGAACAACTCATCCGACAGCACAAATTGTTGCAACTACTCGAGTATTCGCGATTCGGGCGTACGCTTGACGAGCTGCGTGCTGACTTGGTCGCCGATTTGGGGCTCTCAAATTTGCACGAGCGAACGGTCCGCAGGGACGTAGAGGCGTTGCAGGCGGCTGGATTTGATATTCAAAATGACACCGTCGAAAGAGGCAAGGTTTATAAGCTCGGCCCCAACAATACCGGAGTGCATGAGATTGGAATCTCAGCCACGGAGTTGATCGCGCTGTCGATTGGTCGCGAACTGTTGTA
Organism: Rubripirellula sp.; assembly: GCA_051010795.1. GTDB lineage: Bacteria > Planctomycetota > Planctomycetia > Pirellulales > Pirellulaceae > Rubripirellula. The sequence continues at coordinate 13,261 of JBPCVE010000048.1, read as the reverse complement.
TCCATTGATCGGGACCCAATACTGGCGCGGTATTGAATCGTTCTGGAACAAAGTGCAGGAGTCTGTCCCCAACGGAGTGTTCGACCACTATGCGCGGTATCGAAAAACGCTACACGTATTTGGCTCGCCGCAGAAGAGTTATGAAAAGCAGGAAGGCATGCTGAAAACGGTGCACCGCGCTATCCTTGAGCATCGGGTGGTTGAAATCGAGTATGAATCGGTCGGCAAACCCGCATCCAAACGACGTGTCGAACCGTATGGTCTGGCGGTCTATCAAAGTAGTATCTATGTCGTTGCCGCAGCCCCCGAGGTTGAGAATCCAGCGGATCGCTTGAGACATTGGAAGTTGGACCGCTTTCGGCATGCCACGGCCTTGGACGAATATTTTAAACCAGACCCAAAGGTAGATCTGTCAGAGCATCTCGGTAAGTCCATTGGGATCTTTTCTGGCGAAGAGCCAACGCTTGTGCGTATCAAATTGGGGCAGCGAGCAGCAGCCTGGGTACGTGAGGATCCATGGCATCCAGAACAAAAATTGGAGACCCAGGACGATGGTGTTACTGTACTGACCGTGCCCGTTTCCCATCCCCGCGAAGTGCTTCCAAAAGTGCTTTCATTGGGAGCAGATGCGGAAGTTCTGGAGCCTGTGTCGTTTCGCGAAGCTGTTGCCGAGTCCGTACGTGAGATGGCGGAAGCATATGGAAGTGCGTCCGGCTGATCTAGATGATTGTTGGGAAGCTTGCAGCAGGTGGCGCCCGTCGGTCGAAGGGCTAGTCGGTCGAAGGGCTAGTCGGTCGAAGGGCTAGTCGTGACCACGACTTGTTGTCGGTGTGCTGGCAGCCACAGTGATGTGGTAGTCCAAGGGGAAGAAGCTAGCGTTGAAAAGACACGGGGGTTTGCTCTGCTTTGCAGGCGTGCGGGACGAAATTCACGGCTTCGCGGCTGCCTTGGTGCTGAATCATTGAAAAAGCGCGGCTCTTCACCCGAATTTCTCGACTTGGCTGTTCCGATGGTGCAGGGAGTCGTTAAATTAAGTCGTAGGGATTTCTAGGTTGCTTCAGGTGTATCAGTACCATGCCCACTGTTTCTGTTTTTCTCGGTCGACGTAGTCGCCGAATGTCAAGCTTGCTCAGGTCATTCGGTCTGGTTTTGGTATGGGGGTGGGTGATGAACCCAGTCTCGCGTGGTCAAGATAGTCAGTCTGTTGGGGGCGTGGATGGGGATGGAAAAACCAGCGCTGCCGTGTCAGCCGAGGCAAGACGACTGGTGGATGCATTAGGCTCCGACAGCTACGCGACTCGCATGCAGGCTCGCGACAAGCTTCAGCGGATGGGACTGGAAGCCATCGATGAATTGCGTCGGGGTACAAGTGATCTGGATTCTGAAATTTCGTTGGCCGCAAAGGCGATCGTTGCCAGCTATTCAATCGAGTGGTTTACCAGAGATGATCCAGAAGTTGTTTGTGAAGTACTTGAAGGGTACGGAGCGGAGTCCATTGCTGAACGACAGGTTCGGATTTCGATGCTGGCTGAGTTTCCGGATCGAGTTGGCTTGGCCGCTTTGGTACGCATTGCCCGTTTCGAAAGCTCAATGGCTTTAAGTCGAAGAGCAGCGATTGAAATTATGGAACAGGCGATCGATCGAGCTCCAGCAAAACGTAAGGCCAATGCTGCTACTATTAGGAACGGTTTAGGGTTGGCCGCGCGGCAGGCAACCGAGTGGCTTCAAGTCTATGCAAATGACCTGGCTAGCGGTCAGTATTCAGCAAATCAATGGCGCAGTCTGATACGGAAGCAGCGCGATGCGGTCGACTCTTTATCATCCGATGAGATCACCAGGGCCAGCGTATTGAGCCTCGTTCGTCGCTGTGCTGTTCAGGCTGCATCCTTGGGCGATGATGAAGAGGCATTGCGGTTGGCAACTGAAAATTTGGATCTCGTTCCTGCAACTACCAATGACCTGGTGGAAGCGAGTAACTGGGCAACAGACCATCAACTGTACCCTGTCGTGTTTGAACTCTATGCAAAAAATCGGCCAATGTTTGATCGGTCGGCGGTCTTGCTATATGGCTACGCGTTCGCTTTGCGTGGTAAAGGGGATGAAAGGGCAGCAGTGCGGGTTGCTGATGATGCGTACCGGCTGAGTCCCTTGGGGCAGACGAAAGATGCAGCCGAATCGTTGCAGCCCAGGCAACTTGAAGAAATTGCCAAGCTTCGTCGGGAGATAGCGGTAAGCTTGCGGGCCCGCGGGATGTTCGAATGGGCTGCGCGTGAATATCAGGACGTCATTGATTCGTTGCCATTTGATTCTTTAGATTCAGTTTCATGCCGCAGTGAGCTGTCGATCATGTATGGCGAATTGGATCGTCACCAAGATGTCATTGATTTGCTAGGACCATTGATCGAGCGAATTGCAAAGGACGATGAGTTCCGTGCGAAGGTAAATGCGAATCAGAATATTGGGAACTATATCAGAAGCTGGCGATCACGATCGGAGTACCACTCGGCATTGCTTGATCTCGAGAAGCATACGGACGGCGACACTGAGCAGGAGGCGATTCTTGATAAAGCACGCGAGCGAATGTTTGCTGCCTACATTGCCAACCCGAGAGATATCGATGTGTTGATCAAAATGTATAGGACAAAGGGAGACGCCACGTGGCGAAACAGGGTGAAAGGGCAGCTTGTCAAGGCGAAGAGCCAGAGTCTTGAGCCAATTAAGCAGTTACAGCTTGCACGTGCCCAAGGGCGGTTGGACGCGACGGGCGAGGGGATCCTCGCTGAGGCCCTCAATAATTATGCGTGGTTGGTATGCAATACGGAAGGAGATTTTGAAAAGGCATTGGAATGTAGTCTTCAATCAGTTGAGATTCGCGCCGATAGCGCAAGACTTGATACGTGCGGAAGGTGTTACTTCGCAGTCGGTGATTTTGATAATGCGATTCGTGTGCAGAAACGGGCGCTCGCGTTGGAACCCCACTCTCCACCCTTGAAGCGACAACTGCGGGAGTTTGAGCAAGCGAAGAAGAAGGCTGAAGTTGCTGCCGAAAATGCCAAAGCGAATTAATTGTTTGTGAAATAACGTGTTGTTTCGAATTGTGCCAAGGAAGTGGATGTGAACCATAAGCGTAGGTGTCGGTGGAGCTTATGGGGGGTGGCTATTTTTGTGTCATTGCACGCCTCGGTTTCGCTCGCTCAAGACTGGCCAGCATGGCGCGGCCCCACGTTGGATGGCCACGCTCCGAAAACAGCCTCGGGACAGGTGCCCGTGACTTGGACGGACACTCAAAACGTTGCTTGGCGTGCTAGCGTGCCCGGCAAAGGCCATGCCTCTCCAATCGTTGTGGCGGGAAGTGTCTTCTTGCTAACTCACGAAGAACAGCATCAGACAATCTGTTTGCTGAAATACAATGCCCAGAATGGCGTGCCAATGGGCAAGCTGGTGCTGCACCGAGGTGTGGTCCCACCGTCCTATCTGCACAATAAAAACACCATTGCCTCCAGCACGCCCTCGAGTGATGGAAAGGCTGTTTACGTACTTGCGCAGGTGGGGGACGCAATCTATGCTTCTGCGGTTTCTGTTCAAGGTCAACTGCTTTGGCAGCGGCTGGTAGCACCCTATCGGGCAGGCGATGGTTGGTTCGGATACGGCGCATCGCCACTTTTGGTTGGGAATGCATTGGTGGTTCCCGTCGAGACCGATGACCGAGAAGGCGGACTGTTTGCGCTAAGTAAACGTGATGGTCGCCCGTTGTGGCGAGCGAAACGACCGCAAGAGACGGGCTACTCTTCTCCAATATTAGCAGAAATTGCGGGTCGCTCGCAGATTCTGATCAGTGGTGGTTATCAGGTCGCCGCCTATCAGCCGCAGGATGGACGATTGCTTTGGAAGGTCAAGGCAACAAGCCGAACCACCTGCGGGACCATGGTCTGGAAGAATAACATGGTCTTCGCTAGCGGCGGATTTCCCGAGTCCGGTACTTACGGTGTCCTTGTGAATGAGCAGGGGCCAAAAGTGGTTTGGCAGAATCGGGTGAAGTGTTATGAGCAGTCGATGGTGGTTGCAGGCGAGTATTTATACGGGTTTGCCGATAATGGAATAGCGTTCTGCTGGCGGTGTTCTGATGGACAGGAAATGTGGAAACAGCGACTCGGTGGCCCAGTCAGCGCCTCTCCCTTGCTAGTGGGTGATCGAATTTACGCTTCCAACGAACGCGGGGTCACCTTTGTTTTTCGTGCTTCACCGCAGGGGTTTGACTTGTTGGGACAAAACGTTACTGGTGACAGTTCCTTTGCCTCGCCAGTCTATGCGGAAGGAAAGCTGTTTTTGCGGCATGCCTCTTCGAAGAATGGGGTCAGGCAGGAATTTTTGGTGGCAATTTCTGATAACTCGCAGTAATGCTGCTTGGGTGGCGTTTGGGCCAAGGCACGAATATTGCGGCGAACGTGACAAGGAACGCTTGCTGCACGATTCGCGTTCCGCAAACTGCATGATTTTGCGACATAAGGGGTGTTGACCGAGTGGCCAACAAACGAAACCCTCAGCGATAGGTTGACGCAACTTGTGCCATGTTCAATTTTGATTGACGCCGGTAGCTTGTTTTCGATGAGGCCGAGGACGTGCTTGGAGCTTGGGCACACATCTGCTGCCCAACCAAGATCGTAATGGTTCATGTTGAAGATGCGTTTTGACGGTACACTGTTCGGGTACAGCAGGTAGCGGTTCCCCCGTGAACGTGCATGATTCGGACGCATCGTCGGCTTGAAAAAACCGGGAGTTGCTTTGTGTCGCGCATTGATGCTTGAACCAGATTCGTTTGTAAATGTCATTCCTGTTTGGTGATTTGTTTTGTGTGCCGGTTGTCGATGGTATGCTCGCTGGCCATTTCCGTATTCTCCATTGATGGTGCCGTTTCAGCATGAAACCTATTGTCCAGATATCGCTTGATTTGACTACGATTGAAGAAGCGCTGCAGACGGCCGAGTTGGCAATTCGGGCGGGGGTTGATTGGCTGGAAGCTGGGACGCCTCTGATTTTGGCCGAGGGGTTGCACGGCGTAAAGCGGCTCCGAGAACGTTTTCCAGAGGTCCCGATCGTTGCGGATTTGAAAAAAATGGATGGGGGGTATCTTGAAGCGGAAATGATGGCGAAAGCAGGGGCCACTCATGTCGTGGTGATGGCTCAGGCTCATGAGGAAACGATCAAGTGCGTTGTCAAAGCGGGCAGCGATTATGGAATCGGTGTGATGGGCGACAATCTCGGTTACACCACGATGGTTGATGGCGCAAAGCGACTGCAGGATTTGGGGTGCGGCTACATCGTGCATCACATTGGCTACGACGAGCGACGCGGCATTGCTGCCCGCGGTGAACGGATGCCAAGTCCGCTGGATGACTTGAGAGCCGTGGTCGATGCGGTGGAGGTTCCAGTGCAAGCGGTTGGCGGACTGTCAATTGAGCAGGCCATCGCTTGTCCTCGGTATGGAGCACCCTTAGTTGTGTTGGGAGCACCACTGACAATCGATGCAGACGCTTTCAAGACAGCCGATGGAGATCTTGAAGGCTCACTGCGGTTGATTTGTGAGCAAGTGCACGCACAGGAACAGGCAGGCTGATTCAAAAAACAGTCCCAAGGCTAGGCCCGAAAACTTTATCTTCTTCACTATTTCATTCTGCCCTCGTTGGCAAACACACAGAGAGAACAAATCGTGAGCAGTTCAGCCGCTGTCGTTAATTTTTCACCCGAACCTGGAAGCGTTGAGATTCGCGAGTTTGCCAAGCCGGTGATCGGATCCCATGATGTTTTGGTGGAAGTTGCGGCGGTTGGGGTCTGCGGAAGTGATTTGCACCAATGGAGCGCGTCCCATAGCTGGCCCGTGAATTATCCTGTGGTTTTGGGGCACGAGTTTGCTGGAACGATTGTGGAGGTCGGAGCAGCGGTCAGCAACTGGAAAGAGGGCGATCAAATTGCCAGTGAGACCGCCGCGGTAATCGATCCTGATAATCCGATGTCCCGACGAGGTCTCTATAATCTCGATCCTACACGAAAAGGTTTCGGGTATGGAGTTGATGGTGCGATGACACGGTACACCCGGGTGCCCGCACGTTGCTTGCACAGTGTGCCCGTCGGTTTGCCATTGGATCATGCCGCGCTGACTGAACCATGCTGCGTTGCCTATAACTCGGTCGTCGAAAATACAAGGATAAATCCAGGTGATCGTGTGCTCGTCATAGGGCCTGGTACTATTGGGATTCTCTGTGCTGCGATAGCAAAATTGCGAGGGGGGGATGTCGCAGTGCTTGGACTTGAAACAGACCAAAAACGCTTTCGCGTTGCAGAACAGTATGGGTGCACAACATTAACTCAGGCGGAAGCATGGTGTCGGCAGCGGGATGGTTTAGGTGCCGATGTCGTGATTGACGCTGCTGGGGTCTCGCAAACGCTTAAGATGGCAATCGAAATGGTGCGTCCGGCCGGTTGGATTACTAAAGTGGGGTGGGGCCCCAAACCACTCGGTTTCTCGATCGATCCGCTCGTGCAGAAAAACGTGACCTTGCAGGGTAGCTTCAGTCACCACTGGACCATTTGGGAACGTGTGCTTGCATTACTCGCCAATGGACAGCTTGATGTGAAGCCAATCATTGGGGGCTGCTGGGGCTTGGATGATTGGCATGAAAGCTTTGAGCAGATGCATGCGGGAGAAATTGTCAAAGCGATCCTGAAGCCAGGTCTTTAAAATCAGCGTGAGGCAAACATCTCGGCGGTTAGGAGCGGGCCAGAGTCCAGACTACCGATCACACCACGTGCCGAAACGATCAGGGAGTATTGGGACTTGTGAGAAGGAGTCCAACGCCTCGCTCGTGTGATCCGAAGGAGATGATGTTGCGATTTGTGTTTGCCCATGCTGTCTGCATGAAGAAGATATTTCATTCATTTACTAGCCATTCCTTTTTTATCGTATTGCGTCGATCATGCCGAAACTTGCTGCCTTTCCAAAACTGTACATGCAGGCGTTGTGTAAAGATGGAACGATGAGTTTAGCCGAATGGATTGATCTGGCAGCTGAGTTGCCAATCGACGGATTGGAGTGGTATGCGGGTTTTCTGGAGATGCAGGATGAGGGCAATTGGAAGGCGATTCGCGGCAAGGTTGAGGAGCGGGGCCTTGTCATTCCCATGATGTGCTGCTCTCCCGACTTCACTCATCCGGATGCCAGTTTTCGTGCCCAACAGGTTGAAAAAGAGAAGTTCTGGATCGACATGACTGCGGCGATGGGAGGTCAGTTCTGTCGGGTGCTTTCAGGGCAGAGACGTCCTGAGGTGGAACGCCAGGATGGGATTCGATTTGCTGCAGAGTGCATCGACGTCTGTGCTGCCTATGCACAGCAGCGGGGTGTGACATTGGTCATAGAGAACCACTACAAAGACGATTTTTGGACCTATCCCGAATTTGCACAAATGATGGATGTGTTTTGCGAACTGGTCGGCGAAGTGAAGGCTGCAAACTTTGGAGTCAACTACGATCCAAGCAATACGATCCTGGCAGGAGAGGATCCCTTGGAGCTATTAAGGCGTGTCTCTTCCAGAGTAGTGACGATGCACGCAAGTGATCGCTATCTCATAGAAGGAACGATTGAAGATCTGCGAAATGAGGAACTTGGTGTCGAGGGATATGCAAAACGCTTAAGTCATGGTGAAGTTGGCAAAGGACTCAATGATTACGATGCAATCTTTTCTGAACTGAAAAGAGTCGGGTTCGACGATAACTGGGTCAGTATCGAGGACGGCGTTGAGGGGATGGATCAGCTCGCAAGAAGTGCCGAGTTCCTCCGACGAAAAATCCACCAGCATTGGGGGAGTTGACCACCTTCGTCTTTTTGATGGCGAGTTAAGGCGTCTTGGAATTCGTTTGCATCGCTTGGACAGATACCCCAACCCCGATGCTGCCTCAAGCTGCGTGGTTTGCAGTGTCGTGTGCGGCCACCCTTGCAGGATTTTGGTCAGGGTAAGTAATTGGGATAGTGCAGTCGATAGTGGCTTCGCCATTCAAGGCATCCCTTTCCACCCACCGAAAAATCCCGACACACCTGAGGCCGGTGTTCATGGTGCTTGCAGCGGCGACTTGCTGCGTCATACCAAACGCAGGGACCGTCCAGTTCGCCCTCGGTTGGTGGTTGATAGTTCTCAATGTAGTGTCGTAATTCCTGTTTCAGGGAGTCGGGCATGTCCAGCCATGCCTGTTCAGTAACATCGGAACCCGCTTGGTCCTTGTCAGATTGGGATCTTGTCACATAGCTCGGGTAACCCATGTGCAAGCAACAGATCCCACATGAATCACAGTCAGAAATGGTCGGAAGCTCCTGAGTGGTGCTAGACTTGACGTTCATGGCAAGGGAATCTTCTGCTTTCTTGCGAGCTTGTCGCCTTGAAATCGGTCGAGGGCTCGGTTGCTGTTGAAATTGATCAGCGATAGCGTTGCACTGCGGGGCAATTCAAGCAACCCGCTGCGTGGTGAATCCTGTGGGATAGAAGCAAGAATGTTCTTCGAAGAAATGTTGCTGCTTGGTAAGACGTTCTTTGCATGGTGGCGGCGTTCATCGAGCCCGACGTTGTGAAGATGTAAAGCAAGAAGTCGCGTTATCCAAACCATCGCGTTAAGGGCAAGTAAGCGTCAAACCAAGTCAGGATTTTGCACCAACCCTGTGATAGACTGCTTCTGAACAGACAGATGAATCAAGAATTAGGAAAGAGGTAGGGTACTGATGACACGGCTAATGTTCACGATCTACTTGTTATTGTTCCCTTGCATGTCATTGCTCCCATGCTTAGCTGTCGGGTGGGACGATGCTGCAGGGCAGCAGACCGTGCAAAGGATGAGCGGAGGTGGGGATACTTTGCAGTATCTACTTTATTTGCCTAACAAATATAGCGAGAAAAAGCGGTGGCCGCTGGTGTTGTTTCTGCATGGATCGGGAGAACGCGGCGTGAAAATTGACCGAGTAAAGAAGCACGGACCGCCCAAGTTAGTGGCTGCAGGTCGGCAATTCCCATTCATCTTGGTATCACCCCAGTGTCTTCGTGATCAAAGGTGGGACGCGAAGCAACTGGGGATTCTGCTCAGTCAGCTTGAGGCGAAGTATCCCGTTGATGGGAATCGGATTTATGTGACAGGTTTAAGCATGGGGGGCACCGGGACTTGGGCGTTGGCTGCGAGCGATCCGGACAGGTTGGCTGCGATCGCGCCTATCTGCGGTAGAGGGGATTCGGGAACGGCCAAGTCTTTTGCCGAGCTCCCGACATGGGTCTTTCATGGTGCCAAAGACCCGACCGTTCCAATCTCAGAATCGCAGCACATGGTTGACGCTCTGAAAGTTGCCGGCGGCAGGCCGCGATTCACGATCTACCCCAACGCCAAGCATGATTCGTGGACAGCAGCCTACTCCAATCCACAATTTTATGACTGGCTTTTGCGGCAGCAGCGAAATTGAGACGAGCAGGATTTGATTTTTTCGAGTTTTCGTGGATCGCGCTTCATGACGTTGGGTCAAGGAGTGTGTGCGGCGTGTTCTATCAGTTCGCTCAATTCGCGCGGTGTAAGGATTTCGAGGCCCTTGCGAAAGTCAGCGCGGCATCCCGTTACCAGTTCCACTTTGTACTCGAGTTCGTGGATGGGGCTCATATCGAGCGAAGGCAGAGACCATGTTGTGATTTTCCCATCCTCGTCACACGAGATCACCGAGTCTGAATTCGGACCGACCGTGAATTGTGTGACCTCAGCGTGGTGTTGCAGGATGGTTCCCAGGGATTTGCCATCAGCTGTGTCCCAGAGCCGTATTTGTTCTTCGTTAGCGGTGAGCAAAATTTTTCCATCAGGGGAGTATTTGACAAGGATTCGTCCCAAACCTGCCTGCATGGTTATTGGACTGTCGAGTTGGTCGAGATGCCAGATTCGGGCAAACCCGTCCCTGCAACCAGTGGCAACACTGTTTCCATTCGGTGCGAATGAAACGCTGACAATTCCACCATGATGCTGTAGAGGTGGCCCAACTGGTTGGCCGGTTTGCGTGTTCAGTACTCCCGCACTGTGGTCTCGGCTGCCGGTCGCAATGAATTTGCCGTCGGGCGATATGGCACAGGCATCCACATAGTCCGTGTGGACAGCTTCGATTCCGGTTGCGGATCCCGTTGCGGCATCCCACCATATGGCTGTTCCATCTCTCGAGGACGACAGGATGTGAGCGCCATCGTTTGAAAACACTGCGTTCAATAGCCCGCGGCTGTGCCTTAGAGCGTAGAGCAATTCACCCTCCTGGGTGTCAAATACGGATGCAGCTTTACCATCATGCAAAACAAGAAGCTTTGTTCCGTCTGGACTGAACTGGAGTGACAGCAAGGCTGTCTTAGCCGCATCTTTTACCTCAATGGGGATGCGTTTTGTTGAAGTAATGGGAGCGTGACTTGCTGCGAGTCGTGGTCCTTGAGCAGGGATGTAATGAATCGTGGTTCTGGAGTTGACATCACCAATGGCAAGCATGCTGTGGTCAGCACTCATCGCGAGACATTGGATTTCAACACCGTGGTCGACGAGTAAGGGCGTTGCATTGCGACGGTTGGTTTGTGTGATTCTAGCCAAGCCATCTGCACCCCCCGTAATTAATAGTGAACCGTTTGTGCTGAGCGCGAAAGTGTTGCTGATCGTCTCTGTTGTTGCTTTCGTCGAAGTCTGGGGCTTTGGGGCTAATTGCCATTTGCGGATCATCCGGTCACCACAGACTGTTAAGACACAGTGGCCCGGTATGAAGAATGAGGCCTCGATGATGTAACTGTGGGGCATCGGAGGACAAATGGCGTCACCCGTCTGTGTATCCCACACACAAGTGGTGTGGTCTGTGCTTGAACTCGTCAGTAAAGTGTCGTCTTCTTTGAATTCCAGAGAGCGTATGGAATACTTGTGTTTCATCGCAGGGACGAGCGGCATCGAGGTTTCCACATCCCAGATTTGTACAGTTGAGTTGCTTGTTCCCGTGGCGATCTTGTTACTGGCATGATTGAACTTTGCAACCTGGATCTTGGACGAGCATCTGATGGTCCCACTGTAGGGTTGGCCTGTTTCTGACTCAAGGATCAGCATCGTGTTATCATCTGAGGCAGCCAGAAACTTTTTTCCATCGGGTGAGAACTCGATATGATTTATCTCTTCATCCTGATTAATGTCGCGGATCAGTTTTCCTGTTTTCAGATTGAACAATTTCGTCGTGCCACGCTCGCACGCCGAAATGAATCGGCCTGATTTTCCGGAGATCGCGACCGAATTAACCTTGTCTTTGTGCTTTTCACAGCGGTAGATGACTTCCCCTGAGTTAATGTTGAGGACAGAAACATTCCCATTTCTTTCGCCAACTACACAGAATTCGTCGTGCTCGTCGACGGCAACCGCACGGATCATTGCGTCCATTTGTATGTCCAGCAATGGAGTTGCCGGCGAAGCTAGATCGACGACACGGAGCGTGGTTCCGGTCGTGTGTAACAATTTCTCATCGTCAGCAAAGAACTGTAAGTTGGAACTGGCGACGCGGCGTGCTGATTTTTGAGTATAGCTGCGTTCCTTGGTTCTTATATTCCAAATGCATAAGTCGCCATTTCGCGTGGTGCAAGCAACGTATTCCTTGTTGCGACTGATGGCAGCCATCACAGGTTGGCTTGGCGTTTCCCACATCGAAACAGGGACAGCAGCTTGCTGTAGAATCGAGCCCACCCGGAAACGGTGCCCCCATTCCCGCTGACCAGATTCGATGCTTCCCCGTAGGGCTGCCGTGTAGGAGGGCAAGGCTGCTAAGGGATTCCCGGCGTTGATCGCTGCATCACCTCGTTCTGTGTAAATCTTCACCAAGTTAGCATTGATCGATGCAGTCGTGACTCGAAGTTCTTGGGCGAGTTTGTTCTGCTGTTCCAGTGACTCTCTTGTGCTTTTTTGGAGTTTGCTTTGTCGATAGGCAATGATCGGGCCGCCGATAGCCAATGCGATTACCATGCTCGCAGTGATCGAACTTAGCAGAGCTAATGCGGGATTGCGACGGCACCATCGAAACGCGCGAGTCGTAGGTGAAGTTGCGCTCGCCTTGATCGGTTCATGGTTCAAATAGCGATCAAGGTCGTCTTTTAGTTCTGAAGCACTCTGGTACCGGCTCGATGGGGTCTTGTCCAAACACTTGAACGCAATGGTTTCCAGATCTCGATCAATTCTAGTGTTCAAACGCTGCAGCGGGGCAGGCAGTTCGGTAGTGACTTGTTTGAGCGTTTCAATCATGGTGCCCGCTTCAAACGGGGGTTTGCCCGCACACATCGCGTAAAGAATCGCTCCGAGCGAATAAATGTCAGATCGCGTGCTGATCAAGTGGTTCAGGCCGGAGGCCTGCTCTGGTGACATGTAATGGGGAGTACCGATGATTTGACCTGTACCCGTCAGGTTTGGGTCGGTGTCACTTCGTTTCGCTAATCCAAAATCGGTGATGATGGGATTGCCGCGTTTGTTGATCAGAATGTTACTGGGTTTCAGGTCGCGATGGATGATTCCTTTTGAGTGTGCGTAGGTGACAGCGTCTGCGATGGATGAAAGAACCTGTGCTGCGGTTCTGCCGCTCATTGACTTGCTCGCAATCAAGTTGGCCAGCGTGCTGCCTTCAATGAGCTGCATTGAGAAATAAGGGTTGCCCTCGAATTCGCCAGACGAGTAAATGGGAACGATTCCCTCATGACGTAGGACTGCTGCTGATTCAGCTTCGGCGTGGAAACGGCGAACGTCATTCACCGTCGCGAATTGCCCTAGTAAAATCACTTTGACAGCAACAATGCGATTGAGGCTTACCTGACGTGCGCGAAAAATGGCTCCCATGCCTCCACGGGCAATCTCTTCCAATAACTGGTAGTCACCAAACTCGACCGCCTCACCATCTTTCAGACGGGTTCCGATGATTGAGCTGATGCCTTCGATTGAAGGAGCTCGTGTATTGATGGTTGGATATTTCGGATTTCCATCCGCTTTGGGATTTAGGACTTTAGTGTTCAGCGTTCGGGGGTTCCGGTCACCTGGGCGAACACCACCCAATGAAATCGGGGTCTCGATCAGTTCCGCTGATGCAAAAGATGTCGGGGTGGACTCTTCGTCTGGTAATCCGCTGGAAACATGTCGGTCGGACTCTGAAGGCATTGGTTGCCGGTGCTGGGGCAGGTGGTCCTCGCCGTGGTCACCCCCGTGGTCACCC
>JBPCVE010000047.1:0-24066 GCA_051010795.1 Rubripirellula sp. | reverse complement strand
TTGGCAGGAAGTGGGTATCATAGGGGCGTTGTGGAGGGGCTGGTTGGTCCTGCTGCCATGGGTGTGAGAAATTTAATTCTGGGTGTCGCATGACAACGGTACGTTTTGGTTTTGGCTTCGCTTTCTTCTTAGTCACTTGCACGATCAGCAGTCTTGTGGGCTGCAATGGCATGCCGGATGACGGCATACAGTTCATGCAGGTATCTGAATCGCAGCCGATCACGATTGATGATTTTTCGACTCTGGTCTTTTCTGATCCAGAGGGTAAAGAAGTTAAATTATCCGACATCATGACGGAGGATTACTTAGTGCTGGTGATCACACGTGGTTGGTATGGAGGAGTTTGTTTTTACTGTGCCTCACAGACATCTCGGTGGGCAAGAAGATTTGAGGAACTGGAACCGTACAATGCGCAGCTAGCCGTGATCTTTCCGACGGAGTCTGTGGAGGAGGCGGTAAAGATTGATGAATTGGAGAAGAGGATCAGAAAGGGGACGATTCCAAATGAAGATATCCCTTACCCGATTTTGCTGGACATCAATTTATCTTCGGTGGATCAACTTGGGATTCGGTCAGACTTGGCTAAACCTTCGACCTATATCATTGATCGTGAGGGACGTGTTCGGTTTGCATACGTGGGCGAATCGATTGCTGATCGCCCAACGGTTGATTCAATTCTGAAGCAACTCTCCAAGCTCAGCGATTAATTGCGATGAAGGTTTGTGCATGTCAACCGAGCGAATGATTCAGCAGTCAACGCAGTTCATTGACAAGTGCGTCGACTTGAATTTGGTGTCTGCTCAGGACGCCGAAATGCTGCGTACGCCGATTGGTGAGGAAGGACATGTTGTGGCGCAGGATGCCTTGCAACGGGGCCTGTTGACACCTTCGGATATCGAAATTGTCCAATCTTTATTGCGTCCGCTCGAGGTGGTGCCGGGGTACGAGATTCTTGATTTCGTGGGACGCGGCGGCATGGGAGTGGTTTACCGTGCACGCCAGCTGAACCTTGAACGCGTGGTTGCGCTGAAAACGGTGCTCGCGAGCAGCGTAGGTGCCCCCAATACGGCCGCCAGATTTGAGCTTGAAGCAAAAGCACTGGCCCGATTGCAGCATCCTAATATTGTGCAGGCTCTGGACTTCGGAAAGCATGAGGGCAGATTCTATTTTGCGATGGAATTCATTTCAGGGCCTAGCTGTGAACAGTTGGTTGCCTCGGGGTTTGGGCTGCCTAAAAGTCAAGTGTGGCAGATCGTGCGTCAAGTTGCGTCCGGGCTTTTGCATGCTTCTCGCCAAGGTCTGATCCATCGTGATATCAAGCCCGCCAATTTGCTTTTGATGCCTGCACCCGAAGGAGCGGTGGCGGCTACCGTGAGCAATGGGATTGTGAAGATTACCGATTTCGGTTTGGCGATGTTCACAGACCATGCCCAACAGGACAACAGACTGACAACTGCCGACAAGATCATTGGCAGTCCAGCATTTATGTCTCCGGAACAATTTAGTGGCGGAGAACTTGATTTTCGAGCCGATATGTATTCGTTGGGAGCGACGGCATGGAATCTGCTTTTCGGTGAAATTCCTTTCAAAGGTGCCAGTATTGGTGCCCTTTACAAGCAGAAACAGAATCCCAGTGAGATTGTGAAAAACCTTTCCACTAGCCTGACTGACAGCCAATGGCGGTTGTTGATGGGGTTGCTGGATCCCGACCGCGAACGGCGGCCGCCGTCATATGAAATGTTGATTGATGCGATTGATCAATTGGATGTAGGTGAAATAACTAGCCAGACAGCAGAGTTTTCGCTGGGTTCCGTTGTTGCAAACGTACCCGCCATCAGTGAAGAGCCGACGGTTGAACGAGATCGAGAAACCGAAGAGCAGAGCAACCCCGCGCACTTACCGACGACTGAGTATCCCAAACCTGCCAGGACGGAATTAGTCACGGGCGCGGTTACAGGGGGAATTGACGTTGGTGAGGAACAGGGTCAACCCAGTCAGGAGCTGTCGTCTGTTAAAGAAAACAGTGGGAGTGATACCGCTCCGCGGAATCGACGTGTGTTGCTCGGCTTGGTGATCCTGTTTGCGCTCTTGGTTTTGGTTGGGGGAATCAAGTGGTCGCGGATGCCAACCAGAGGGCCGCGTGAACTGAACCGAGTCATCTCAAATGAGCCGTTGTATGATGGGAAATCGCTTACGGGTTGGGGGATAGACGGAAGCATGGATGGAGCTTGGAATACTGTCGAAGCGCCGGACAGTTCTGAGGCGATTGCCTGTACGGAAAACAATGGGGCGATTACTCGTCGATTGCCAAAAGCAGATTTTTTTCGCGTCAGTCTATTCGTCTGGGTGCAGGACGGCGGTGGCGTCGTTGATATCGACTTTGCTAACGATTTCGTTCAGCCAGCCGACGTGCGGGGAACCTTGCGATTTGATTCCGGTGAAGCAATTCTGGGTACAAAAACGGGTGATTATGATGAGGTCTCAGTCTACAATCGGGTGTCTCTGCCGTCAGGATTTTCGGAACGCTACCACGTGGTGTACATCGAACGGCAGAAAACCGACTGGTATATCTTTCTTGAACAGGATCTGATCGGAACGATACCCATCTCACAGCTTCCCGAAAGTAGTGCGATTCGAGTCGTGGTGCATGGAAGTGATCTTGATGACGGTTCGGAGACTGCTCGCGGGTGGGATACTGTCCCCCGTGTCTTCTTCTCGGATTTTCAGTTGAGCAAGTTGGCTGAAAAAATGAGTTCGGATGGGCCTGAATAGTTTTTGCACGCATCGACAGAAGGCTTGTTTTAAATGACAATCTCGTCACTCGGGGTGTTCGTCATGGTGTCGGTTGAGTTTGGCTGACGCGTGTTTTGTTGTTGAAATTCCGAACGTGGGTTGAGGTTGCTGATGGGTATTGTTGCGTGGGCAGTTTTTGGTTTGGTCGCTGGCGCAATTGCCAGGATGCTTGTGCCCGGTAGTGGTGCAGGAGGGCTCGTAGTGACCAGCATGCTTGGCGTGGTCGGGGCTGTCATTGGTGGGTTTATCGGGACCCAACTCGGATTTGGTGAGGTGGATGGTTTTGACATCCGCAGTTTCTTGATTGCTATCGGGGGCGCTGTCGTGTTGTTGGCTGGGTACCGCATGCTCCGTCGCGGCTGAGCATTCAGCAGGCTGAACATCAAGCAAGCTGAGCAGAAATATCGATTGAGCAGAGGCATTGCCCGCCGCGGGCTTGTCCTTATTGCACATGCACGCGGCCATGTGCCACCCTCTTCGTCTGCACTGGTTTCTGCGCACTGGTTTTCTGTCCGCGAGTTCCAGTGCATGAGAGCTGTCATTGTGTCGAGGGTGTAGCAGGGTTTTGGTATCGATAGGTAAGTTGGTGAAATGGAACCTGTTGCGTTGGGTTGCCGACCGCCAGAAAACGCCCCGGCCGAACTGCAGTCAGCAGAATGCTGTTGCGCAGGCGACACGCACTGTTTGGGTGATGCTCGCGTCTGCTGCCTCATCTGCAATTCGATGGGCCTGGAGGTCTTTTCCGTCGATCACTTCTTTGTTGGCACGAGTGGTGAGCGCGTGGTAGATGTCCAAGTTGATGAAATGCGTGATCATCCGGACAGAGCGATCAGAAAGAAGGAATGGTGCTCCAGCGGCGTAGTGACTGCGGAAATCCTCAAAGTGACCAACAACTGGACGATTGGGTGTAGGGTCCGAGGCTCCGATGATCCGAGCAGCAGCTGCATTGGTGTCATGAAGGAAGCCATGCCCTATCGAGCGCCCAAGCGTCCATCACGCTCGCCAACCATGAATGTATGGCTCAATCCATCAAGGATATCACGAAAGCGGTGGCGACTGTTGCCGTAAAAGAGTCCATGGCCATGGTACGAATCGTCGTGGCAGTCATTGCAGCGCCCACGCAAAAAAAAGTTTCCGTCACTTGCCCCACTCCAGCACTTGGTCTTTGACGACCAGCTATTCGCTGCAACTCGTTCAGGCAAGTTACAGAACCGCAGTCGATACCGACAAAATGAGGATGGTGGTCTTCTTTACCTGTATGTCCGTTTGTGGCTTCGAAACGGCAGACGTGATCTCGTGGCCCGGTTCTCCTTCACAGGCCAGCCTCGGTCAAGTCATTCAGATTACAGACGACCGTGGCTTTGTCGATGCCATTGGCCGCTGAGGCATCAGCACCATCGGCGTGGGTTAGTGGTGAGCTTCTTTCTTACACCCGCAACAATGTTGCCAGACTTGCAGGAGTGACTCGCCAGCCCGGATTCGATCCCGAGTGGACTTAACGTCAGTTGGAAGTTGGACTGGGTTGCTCATGGCGTATGCTTGGGTGGTTCACCGCGATTGGCCTTCGCGCTCAAAACGTAGTGGATTCAAGTCGTTTTTCAGTCGCTTTTGGTGCCCCCCCCACTCGGGGCGCTACGCTATGTTGCCCCACTTGCAAGCGAATTGCAATAGCTTACGATTTGCCCCAGCATTTCATTTTTTTTGGTGCGTGCCAATCACGGTATTACACCGCGCGGCCATCGTTTCTTTTATGGGCCAAGCATGACGATCGAAATTTTGCTCGTCGTTTATTGTTGTGCGATTGTCCTCGCGTCCACTGCAGGGGGACGCCTGCCTCGTTTGATCAAGATGACTCATCTCAAGACACAGTTCTTAATGAGTTTTGTGGGCGGGTTGATGTTAGGGATCGCTCTCCTGCACTTGATGCCTCATGCAGTCGATACGCTGGGTTCCGCATCAAAAGCCGGCGCCGCTGCGCTGGTGGGGGTTTTGACCATGTTCCTTTTGATGCGGGCATTCCATCCGCCCCATGATCACAGTGGACATAGTGACAGTGGACACGGTGACAGTGGACACGGTGACAGTGGAGCTGCTCGCAGTGAAGATGGTGACAGTGAGGATGGTGACAGTGAGGATGGTGACATTGGAGGCTTGGGGCAATGTACTCACGATCATTCCAGCCAAGAACCGCCTCGCCGCATCGGATGGATTGGAATGCTGTTCGGGCTTGGGTTGCATACGATGATCGATGGTGTTGCTCTAGCGGCCAGTGCGGTGGCAGATGCTGAACATGGAGCGGTATTAGGGTTGGCCGGAATTGGGACCTTTTTAGCGGTCGCGCTGCACAAGCCATTGGATGCATTCGCCATCACGTCCACGATGAAGGCCAGCGGGTGGTCAGTTGGTTACCAGAACCTCGTTAACTTTCTGTTTTCGCTCGCTTGTCCCCTCGGTGCCCTGCTCTTTTATTTCGGTTTTACCCAAGTCAGCGATAGTGGATGGTGGTTAGGTTGTGGCTTGGCACTCTCTGCCGGCTTCTTTGTGTGTATCTCGTTATCGGACCTGCTTCCTGAAGTCGCGTTTCATGACCATGATCGAGGGAAGCTTACGGCAGCCTTGTTCTTGGGGGTTGCCTTGGCCGTCGGAGTTGAGAACTTGCCGGGGCATTCTCACAATCACTCGGGTACCCATGAGCATCAAGCTTCCGAAAAACCTGCAGATCGGCAGTCACCAGAGCATGACCATTTAGAGCATGACCATTCAGAGCATGATCATTCTGAGCATGACCACTAACGCCACGCTTCGCTAGCCACGACTTTGCTGTTGGGTAAAGCTTGGCAAGACCCGTCTTGCTGACGTCAAGTTGCTAAGTGGCCTCCCCAGTGACGCATGTGAACGCTGCAACAGCACGTTACAATCTGGGCAAAGAGATTCGAGCAAGCGAATAAGGTGGAGTGTAAATATGTCCCGATCACTTGATTTGTGTCGTTCCCAGCGGAAGTGTTGGTTTTCCCTGATCGTGGTGTTGGCTATGGTGTTGACGACTGGGGCCCGCAGCACCGCTGAAGATTGGCCGCAGTTGCTTGGCAGCGGCTTACGTTCTGGGGACGCTGCTGATTTTGCAGTGGACGAAGCATTGGGGCTCCTTGTGTCGGTGCCAATGTCGGACGCTATTCTTGCGTCTCCGGTGGTCTCTGGGGATCGCGTTTATGTGCTGGATGGTTCGGGGGTGTTGGCCTGCATCGACATTGCAACAGGCGAGAAGCAATGGCAGTTCAATACTGAAGGTGGGAAAGGAAATTGCAATAACGTGGCTTCGCCGTGCGTGATTGATGGCTATGTTCACATCGGAACCATGGCAGGTTTCTATTACGTATTGGATTGCAGCGATGGAAATCTGGTCCGTCGTGTGGATTGTGGTGAGCCTATCTTTGCGGCTCCAGTGGCGGGTGATGGCCGAGTCTATTTCGCGACATTGGGTGCGCGGTTGTACTGTTTACAGCCAGATGGCGTTTCCAATTGGTCGTGGGATTTTGTTCGGGAGGTGATTGGTTTTGACGGGGACCGTTGGAAAGGAGACGAATGGCTGGCTTTTCGTGGAGACCGAGTCACGTGGCGGGATCATTTCGTCTGTTCTCGTGAAATTTGCCTCATGGGTAAAACTGTCGTCATGCCCGCGGGGGGTAGGACAGTCTTCATTAGTGATGGGGGGGCGACTGCTACTTTGCAGCATGTGGGCGAAGTGCCGGATTATGTGGGCAAGGAATATCCAGCGACCTTTGGTCAAAGCGCGGATGAAAATGGTCGTGTATTTGTGCAATGGCACCGTCGAGACAATGCCGGTCGCGTTGAGGTCATGAAGCTTGAGGATGGTGAGCTCACTACCCAAGTGGTTCCTGGCACTGAAACTTCGATTGATAAGCCGGGGCTGTTAAGCTTTGCCTCGGTCAGTATTCGCGGTGACGATGTCTACCGCGTCAGGCCGGAACAGGGTGCTGGATTAAGTCGCCACTCGTTGGTTACCGGTGAGACGGAGTTACTTTGTGAGGAGGCCGCGATTTGCCCACCGGTGTTGACTCGACAACATGCGATCTACGGTGGGCTCAATGGAACGCTGTATGTGGTGCCACTGAATGGGGGAGAAACCCGAGAATACAGAACAGCGTTTGGGGCAGCGATCAGTGCTGCTGTCGCTGTCGCGAGTGATCGGGTGTTTGTCCCGTGCGAGGATGGCTATCTCTACATTCTGGGGCCCGGTGGTCGGGAACGAGGGCCAACACGCGATTTGAAGGTTCACGAAATTCGCAGCCAGTTGAATGGAAAATTTGCAGATTCAAAGTACGACTGGTACACGAATTATGGCGATTTCAGCGGTACTAATGCGAATGATCAAGGGTTGCAGCCTCCCCTGCGAATGCGGTGGGCACGCCGCCTTGAGGGCACCGTGAAGCATCTGCCGGTGTGTGGCGGTGGGCGACTCTACATGCATACTGCGGAAGGGCAAGTGATCGCAGTGGAGCAGGATACCGGTCGGATGTTGTGGAGGCGTCATTGGCCTGATGTCTACTTGTCGTTTACCTCACCCTTGTACGTCGAAGGAAAATTGATCATTCCTCAGGCAGGGATCAAGCGATCAGTGATGAGGTGCCTGGATGCGGAAACCGGTGATTTGCTGTGGGAAGCTCCGTTCACGGGCTCGCCTAGTTGGAGTCGTCAGTTTCCGCCCATTGTGATTGATGGTTTGGCGATTTACGCATCAGGTTCGGGGGAGTACGCCGCTCAAGGTACCGAGAAGCCTTTCACGTTTCGAGGAGCTCCGATCGAACGGGATGGCAAGGAAGTGATGAGTTGGATTTATTCGAACGATAATCCGTTCTATCCCCGAAATCACCGCCCTCGTCTGTGGGCATGGGATCTTGAAACGGGCAAGGTCGTTTGGGAGAAAGACTATTCCGAGTTTGGGCGAGGCGGCAATGACTGCGGAATTTGTGAGCTCGATGGAAAGCTCTTCTATTCCGTGTTCTTCGGGTATTCCGAAAGCCAGCGTGTTCGTCGGGGATTGCCCGCCAAGAACAACGGTTTGACGGTTTGCTTGGACCCCAAGACCGGTGAGCAGATTTGGATGACGAGCGAGTTTTATGTCACATCCAAGTGCACGCTCAGTGCGCGTGAGGGGCAGATTTATATCGGTGGTTTCAACCGTGCTCGCGAGGGAACCGACGAACGTTTTGTCTGGTGCTTGAGCGCAGAAGATGGGGCACTGGTCTGGCGTTCCGATCCAATCACGTCGGCTTTGAATGTCGTAACGGTGGGACCAAAGTTCGTCTTTTCAAACGCTCTGAGAGGCAAAGGGAACGTGTTTGATCGCAAGACGGGGAAGGTGACCGGTAGCATTGGGCACAATTATGCCTGTTGCCGATTCACACTTTCAGAGCCCTATGTTTTGGGAGCCAACATGGACATGATTGATTTGTCACGCGATGGCAAATTGGTTTCGACGGGGCCTGCGATTGACTCGCGGGAATGCTTGGGAGCGGTCGTGTCGAATGGACGCATTTTTTATATGTCGCAAGCCAGCGGCTTTGTCGTGTCGCAGACTTACGGAACGAATTCAGAAAGTCTTCCCGCGGTATGGGAACGCTGATCAGGCCGTCATCTGCTCGAAGACTTTTCGTTGCTCGATCAAGGCTGCAACTTTGTCAGATGGGTTGGTTCGCGCTTCCAACAGAATCCACCCGCTGTAGTTCATGGTCTTGAACTTCTTCATCAGTTCCGCATACGGATACTTTCCTACATTCAGTTCGCGGATGTGGACCGTGTCCCCAAATCTGTTTTTGACCATGTCAAAGTTTTCCGCGAGCCCAGCACCTTCCAGGTCAACATCGTTTGAGTTCCAGCAGACGGTTGCATTCGGGTTCGTCGCTACCTTGAAGATGTCGCGGACGACAGGAAGTTCGCTTGTGCCACGCCCGTGAACCTCAACTCGAATCTGTTGTCCCAACGCATCACCAAATTTGGCAACTTCATTCAGCGCCAAGCCGATTTGCGTGATGGTTTTTTCTCTCGGAACATCTTTCACAAAGCCATTCGGTTTGACTTTGACACCGCTTCCGCCGCAGTCATGCATCAAGCGGATGTACTCTTTCGTTAACGCGATGTTGGCTTTGACCTTGGCAGGATTGTTTTCGTGGTATTGGGCATTGGATCCATAGCCGACCAATTCCACAGGGCTATCTGCAAACCTCTTTTTGACTTCGGCTCTCTGTGCTTTTGATAACACCGGTTCAACACCGTGGGCGTGTTGTGTTCGTAGTTCAACACCCATGACCCCGGATTTGTCACAGACGTCCAAGAGTGTAGGCAAGTCCATGTCTTTACCCCACAAGTAGGTGACCAGACCAAGTTGCATCTTTTGGGCTGGCGTCTTCGCTGTATCCAACGCTTCTGCGTAGCGGGGCAGCAGGCTGAGTCCTGCAGTTGCAGCGATTGAAGTCGCAATGAATTTGCGACGGGGGTGGCTTGTCATCATGATGAAATCCCATGAGTAAGACGGTGGGGTGATACCGATTGCACTGGGCGCAAGGCAGCGTGCTGGAAGGGAACCTCTATCATAGACTGTTCTTGTTACTTGTGTGGGCGCAGGGCACGCGAGGAGTGAATCAACGGGTCAGGATTTTTGGTTGTTGTTAGGAGTTGCGTCAGCGATTTTCCACATGTACCGAGCCAGGAATGAACGGTGAGGTGCAAATTGGTCGGCGGCCCGCTCGGGTTTGCGTCGATGCCCAATAAGTCTTTGGAGGGTTTTTGCCACAGTGATATCACTTTCTGGCCATACGTCGCGGTCAGCAAAATAGAAGATCCCAATCATATCGGCAGTCCATTGTCCGACGCCCCAGATTTCCATCAATTGCTGACTTCGTTCATGATGGGACAGAGCTGCCAGTTTCTTCGTCTCCAGACGACCTGAGTTGGCTGCTGAGGCAATTTCTTTCATCGCTCGTCCCTTGGCGCGAGATAGGCCACATGCTCGTAGTTGTGATGGGCTCGCCTTAGTTAAATACTTGGCCAACGGCGTTCGGCCACTGTCTGCGATAACGCGGGACCAAATGGTCCGAGCTGCTGTCACAGAAAGTTGTTGGCCGGCGATCGTGCGACACATCACTGTGGTCAGGGGCTGATCATTTGGACGTTGTTTTGGCAGAGCTCCGCACTCGGAAATAGCGTTGTTAAGCTGGCTGCTGATACCATGGGAAGTCGCCAGAAACTCGGAGTGAAGCTTGCGATTCATGCCGCTCTCGCTCTGGTGTTAGTGGCTTGAGTCGTGGAGGGTGTAGGCTGATCTTCTCATTGTAAAGCACGCGTATACGATTCCAGAGAAAAGATTGAAGCCACCAATGGTCGCGAACAAAATCGAGAACCCATAAGCTTCGCCAACAAAACCAAGTACTGGCGCACCAAGGAAGGTACCCAAGTCTAACATCATCAACGCGATGGCAGAGCCGGTTCCACGAACGGCGACCGGGAAAGGTTGGAGTGTCAGGGAAGTCATGGTGTGGAACATCAGGCTGTGCCCCGCACCTGTCAATAATGCCGGGATAGAAATCAGCCATGGATTGCCTTGGTGAACCATGCTGAAACAGAACATCCCGACTGACATCAGCAAGACACCGCCGAGCAAGACTTTTGCGGATCCAATTCGGTCAGGCAGCCTCCGCGACAAGAGGCGGACGATGATCGCGATTCCTGCATAAAAAAGAAAAAATAAACCGATCACGGAGACGCCGGGCATGTCTAGGGATTCACGGTCGATGAAACTTGCCACAAAAACAAACGGGGCGGTCATGCAGACGCCAAACGCGAAGTCCACTAGCAGGATCGAACCGGGCCAGTAACGGCGGGTGCTCAGAATAAAATCCGCTAAACGCAGCGAAGATTTTGAACCCTCATTGACGGTGGGGCGCAGAAAGTACAACAACACCAGGGGAAGTGCATTCGCTACTGCTGCTACAAGAAATAACAGTTCAAAGTTGTCACGCAGCCGATTTGCTAAAAATAGGTCGCCCACAAACGGGCCTGTTAACATGCCCAGAAAACCACCAATCCCAAAAATGCCTATCGCCTCTGTCTTCCGGCTTTCGGGGCTCGTTTGTGAGATGTAGGTCAGGCCGCTTGCAAATACGATTGCCGATCCCATCACGAGACCGGAGCGGACAAGAAAGATCTCTAAGTCAATGCTCTCAAGAAATAGGTTTGTGAGAGCGGAGAGCGAAAAGAAGATCAAGCCACATGCCCACATCACTCGTGCGCCCAAACGGTTGATCCATTGAGCCATCCATGGTCGTAGCAGAAGTCCCAGTAACGCACCCGCGCCCATGATCATTCCGACTTGGCTCAAGTCGCCACCCAGGAATTCAATCCATCGTGAGTAGTGAGCCATCAGCGTGTTCGCACTGACAAAACAGGTTTGGCTGACGAAAGCAAGCCAAAAGTTACGGTCGTAAAGGCGGTCAGATGCAGGGCTGGTCAAAAAAGGCTCAAAGCAAAGGCGGTGTGAACTCCCGCCGCATTATCACGTCCTATCACCCATTGGTAACCCGCCTAGATTTTGGCCGGTTCTTCAAGCCGTCTTCGAAAACCCAATCCATGCATTGTGTTTTTTGGGAGTGCAGCCGATGCAGGCAAGCGAGTTTTTACGGCCTGCATGTTGTGCACCGGCGATAACACTCTGGATCACTCACTGGGGAGCGGTTTCCAAGTAAGACAACAGGTCAAATATCTGCTGACGCGTGAATGTGTCCAGTAAGCCATCAGGCATCCATGATACGTTTGAGTTCTTGCGACTGGTGATTTCTGATTTCTGGATTTCGATGACACGAGATGGATGGGCAGGATCGGTTGCGATTCGAAGGATCGGTGACCGAAAGTCACCACCACGCGTGATCTGGCCCGTGAACACGCGACCATCGTTGGTGAGAATCTGAACACCGCGGTAATTTTCTGCAATCACATCAGAGGGTCTAACGACAGCAGCGAGTAAGTCACGACGACTGTAGCGTCGCATGGCGGCAGTCAGGTCGGGACCAATCAAGTGTCCGTCGTCCGCGAACCGATGGCAGTGAATGCAGCCTGCTACTGAGAATACCCGTTTGCCACGTTGCTGATCTCCTGCCAGTTGATTACCGCTCAGGATCTGGTCAACAGTCCAGTCTCGAACCTTGGCGCGCGGCGGCGAGGCAAGTGACGTAGCGGGTTGGTTGGAGGTCACACTTGTATCTACGATGGCAGCAAGCTCGGGACGCATCTCAGCCGGAACGTGTTTCATTGCATCTTCGCGAATCTGCTGCAGGAATTCCGGAAGTCCGGCCCCTCCTTGTTCTTCTGCTGCCATCGCAAGATGCTTGAAGTAGCTTCGGCGAAGGTTGGGCGTCCAGCCTTCGGCAACGTTACGTAAAACGTATAGAAAATGAAGTCGCTGCTCAGGGTTCGTGGTTTGCGAAACCAGGTCAATGGTTTTACTCACGAACTTTTCGTCACCAAGTGTGGCTAACAACTCACTTAGGAATCGGTTGAGGACGTAGTTGAATCGGGCCGCGACAGTGCTCGCTGTAGCCTTCTCATTCGTGTTTGCATTTGCAGCGGGATACATGGCTGCCAGGGTATCGACCAGCTCCGGCGGGATTTTCCCTGTGTTCGGATGTGATGGTGCGGTTGCCAGCAGGATTCCGTATAGGGCATGTTCCTGAATGGAGTCATCGAGGCTGTATCGGAAAGTTTGCCTGTCAGATTGTTGCGCTAAATCTACCAGTCGTCTGATTGCCCGCGTGGTTTGTTGGCATTCCTGTGATCGCATCAGGCAAACGATTGCTCTAACTGCGATCATTGGATTTTTCTCTTCAAAGGCCTTCTCTTCCCACGGTGCGATCGGCAATCGCTCGATCACTCGCGCAGCAGCGTGGCTGATCCAAGGGTCTGGATTTCCAAGTTGTTGCCATGCCTGCTCAAATTGCTCGTCAGTGATTTCATGGTTCAATAACGTTTCCAGTTCGCGACGTGATTGCCTCGCGCGGGCAGAAAAGGTTTTGCACTCAGCTTGGTGACCAGTAAGCTCCTTGTTTTTCCCGGTCTTCCGTGGATTTCGTTTGCCGGCGTAAGTCACACGATACAGCGTTGACTGAGTCTTCCGACCACCGGTGATCAAATACATGCTGCCATTAGCACCAAATTCGATGTCGGTAACGTTGAGTGGCCGCCCCTTTAAGAAATTCTCACTGGTCATGGAGTAACTGCTGCCTCGGGGCAGCAGGTTTACCAACAAGATGCGACCATAAGCCCAGTCGAGAATAAAGAGGCCTTCGCGATACTTTTCTGGAAAGTTACTTCTTGTGCCAAACTTGACCGTCGTGGGTGATCCTTTTCCTATGTCGAGGCCGGGGACTGCGTTGTCGGGATGGTCAGGGTAGTAAGCGGGCCACGAACCAGTGACTCCACGCCAGCCAAAATCACCACCCGTCGTCAAGTGAAGCATGCGAGTTGGGCGATACCATGGCGCACCCATGTCGTGTTCTGCATCCGCGTCGTAGGTAAAGCAGTCCCCGTATTGATTGAAATCGATTCCATAAGGATTCCGTAGACCAGCCGCTAGGATTTCCACATTGTCGTTGCCCACGCCTTTGTCCGGCGCTTTGTCCGGGTTGATGCGTAGTAAATGCCCCTCTCTGGTTTTCGAACCCTTGGCTGCTTCTCGGTACGGTGAGGTGTGGTCGACCGCATTGTCTGGTAAGTCCACGGCGTCGCCATGGATGGAATAAAGCAACTGGTCGGGACCGACCACAAGGTCGTTGCGTCCATGCCCAACTCCACCGCTGGAAGCATGGATCAGCTCTGGTTCACTGAATCCATTTCCATCGGAACGCAGGCGGTACAACCCCTTTGAGTTATTCGCGTTGACAAATAAATCACTGCCTCGGAATGTCAATCCACGACATTCCTGCAGATCACGATTGATCCATTCCGTTGACTTGATGGAATCTCCTGTTGCTGACAGGGTCAGGCGAAGCAATCCGCTTGATTCCCTTGCGATGATCAGGCGGCCTGCGGAGTCAACCGTCATGCTGACCCACGAACCCAGATCCACTTCTGAGTCACTGGGAAAGGGAATCTCCTGGATTTGGAAATTGTCAGCGATTGAGAACATTGCTGTATTTGTTGGTTCGCCGTCTTCTGGCTGTAAAGCAAGTTTCCACTGCTCGTAATTGTCCAATGCATCAATGCCAACCCGCTGTTGCGAAGGACGTGTGAAAGCGTTCTCGATGGGGCCGAGTTTCACAACGGTCTCAGGAGATCGTTGAGCTTGATTCGAGGTCGATCTGCTAGATGCTGTCCAGTTCGTGTTGCTTCTGATGATCGTGCTCGCATGACCGCTGTTCGCAAGCATCAGCTCAATGAAGAAAGCGGAGGGACCTTCGACCCCCATGGCTTCGACAGTCAGTGCGTGACTGCCCGCCGACAGGGAATGACCCAATTCGATCTCTTTCATACCCTGATAGGGAGACGCAATTCCAACTAGGATTCCATCGACTTTGACACGCAAGCAGGCAAAGCAGGGAGCAAACTTGAGATTGGCGGTCGTCTGGTCATGGGAGACGCTGAATTGTCTCTTGAATAGGATGTTGGCGTGTGTACCTTCACGCGGTCCCACCCATATCCAGTTGGTCGCCTGTTGCTCGGCTAACGGTTCAGCTTGCCCGTTGGGCAGAGTGCTGGAGGCGAGGCAAAGTAGGCAGAGGATAAAAGCAAGGTGTTTTCCCGTGGATGAGAAGCGGTGCAGATAAAGTCTGTCCATTTCTCGCAACTGGTTCCAGTTCATACAAGCTCTCGCAGGACGCGGAGATTGATGATATCCCATTCCTCACCAACTTCTTCATTCATTCCTTTTTCAGTTTCGAGGTAGCCCGGCAACTTCCCTAGCACGGAATCTTCGAGCACGAAACGAAACGCTTCCAGTCCGATCTCACCCAAACCAATGTGCTCGTGCCGGTCAACTCGGCTGCCGAGCGGTTTTTTGCTGTCGTTCAGATGCAAGGCTGCGATCGCTTGGTCGGGTAGCAGGTCGTCTACCTTTTTTCGCATCTCATCAAATCCGTCTCTGGTGTTGATCTCGTAACCAGCTGCATAGGCATGGCATGTATCAAGGCAGATGCCAACACGGTCGGGTTGTCCAATACCGTCGATCATGAAGGCCAGTTGTTCAATCGTGTGTCCCAAACAGGAACCTTGCCCTGCAGTGTTCTCAAGAAGCAGTTTGCATGACCCGGGGGCGACGCGATCTAACGCTTCGGATGCTGCGTCAACGATGCGTGCCAAACCTTCTGGTTCTGAACTTTCAGTGAAGGAACCGGGGTGTACGACAAGACCGCTGAGCGACAGAGCATTGGCGCGTTCCAGTTCAATCACCAGAGCGTCAATCGATTTGCGAAATAACTCATCCTTGGGAGACGCCATATTGATCAAGTACGAGGCGTGTGCGATTGGATGACTGACAGGTGATGCCTTGATCGCTGCATCCCATGCTTCAACGGCCGATGGTGCAAGAGGCTTTGCTCTCCATTCTTGCTCCACCGATCCTGATGCCCCGCGAGGGGACCCAGTGCCGGTTTGTAATTCCTGCACGGGGATGGAACCCGGTTTTTCGTCTGCAAATACCGGCCACTGGCGAGGTGGGTTGCTGACGAATATCTGAATACATTCGCAGCCGACGTCTTCGGCGCGGCCAACGGCTTTGGATATTCCGCCTTGGCAGGAAACGTGGGAGCCTAGCAGCATGCTGTATCTCGGGGTTAAGGTGCAACGTTTCCACGCAGTTTAGCCGTTCCGCTTGCCACATCGCCATCCGGTCGATCTAGCTTTTGGGTAACGGGACGCAGATTCTCTGGGGTGAAGTGAGTCCCAGCGAGGGTGAGTTAATGATGCCGGCACGCGTGCGCATCCCCAACTTGTCATCCTCTGTCGTTGAACCAACCGACAGCGTCAACTGGATCAAATCAGGGGGCCAAGGTACGGAAAGCTGGATACGCTCGAAGAACAGTAAAAGCCAGTGTTTGGATCAAGGAGAACCGGGTTGGCGGGTTGCCGTGAAACAGTTTTTTCTGGGCAGAGCGTCAGGCCTGTTTCCAGCCTGATGCGGGGTGGATGATTTTGGATTCACTGGGGCCGAGATTGTGATGGGGGCACTACGGACGATTGTCGGCGAGGCTGGTGAATCCGCTAGCCGTGGTGTCTTTGAGCCCCGTTGGGGTGGCTTTTCAGTCCGCCAGAGCGGTCATATTCACAACAAAGAGGTGGAGAGGCTTGCTCTTGCCTTGCCAAAAAACGCAATAATGTTGTAGCAGGAAACTTTGAATCGACGACATGACTAACATGTGCCACTCTGTTTTCGCCACTCGAACGCCGGAAAATCGACTCCATCGCTTACGCGAGCTGATTCGAGATGCTGTCGGGGTTGCGCTGCGTTGCTAGCGAGTTAGCCCATGGAAACCAAAATATCCGTCTCAATTATTTGCCTCAATGAGGCAGGGATCATTGGCGACTGCTTGCAACAAGCAGCGCGTGTGGCGGATGAAATTGTGATTGTGGATTCGGGCAGCACCGACAAGACGCTTGAAATTGCGGAAAACCACGGTGCAAAAATCTTTCATCAAGATTGGCTGGGCTACGGGAAACAAAAGAACTTTGCCCTCAAGCAGTGCAGTAACGAATGGGTGCTGAGCCTTGATGCGGACGAAGTTTTGACCGACGAGTTGATCGAAGAAATCAAGGGACTGAATTTCGACTCAGAGGTAGTTGGATACCGTGTGGCGCGAAAACTATTCGTAGGTGGTCGGTTCATTCGCTGGGGAGGATATTATCCAGATTATCTGCTCCGTCTGTTTCGGAATTCGCTGGGTGATTTCAATGAATTGGCGGTTCATGAGAGTGTCCAGTTGCCCGCACATGCAAAAGTACGTGATCTTAAGAAACCGCTGGATCACTTCTCCTATGATTCGTTGGAGCAGATGGATGCCGCGTTCAAAAAGTTTGCCAAGCTCTCGACGAAAAAAAGAAATCGTTTCTTGAATCCCTTTCGGGCTGTTTTCAATTTCTTTTACACCTTCTTTTATAAATATCTGCTGAGGTTTGGGTTCCTGCATGGTGTGACGGGGCTACGACTGGCTTGGATCCATGCGAAGTATTCGTTTTGTAAGTACATCTATCGGATATGAGCGTGAGAGCTTGCCCTCATCGGGGGCTTTGGCCTCGTTCTTTGATGAAGAATCGATGGCGATTAGGCTTGAGGCCTGCAGCCGGAAAGCAAGCGGTCGCATAGCTTGTGAAAGCCTGCCAGAGTCGTCTAACCTGCAGTACGTTGGGCGGTCGCGAGTTAGGCGATGATGGGGCCCTGCTGATCTCGGTCAGCGTGCTGCGTCTTAGCTTTCAAGTGACTGATACGACTAAAGTCGATCGTACTTTTTGCAGGAGCCTTTGGCTTTTTCAATCGGATATCGCACGGCATTTTTTTCGAGTTTGGAAGCGATCGCTGTGGAAATGTCAATATTGCAGACCGATGCAAATTCGATCGCAAACATCATGATGTCAGCAAGTTCATCAGCAACTTCCTCGGCATGATCTGGTGAAGCCGCGAGCGCATGAGATTCCGTGTTGTTGGCCCAGCGGAACTGATCAGCAAGCTCGCCGACCTCTGACATCAGGGCCATCACCAGATTCTTAGGATCGTGATACTGGAGCCAGTCACGTTCTTCAACGAACTGGCTGATGATCTGCTTGATCTCGTGAAGGGTTGTGTCGCTGTCTGTGCCCATGTTGCTGATGTTCCTGTGCTTGGTGGGGCGTGGTTTGCGAGGTGTGGTTTGTGAGCTTCTGCGGACTGCATTCCGGCCGCAGTATAAATTTGTGTTTGCTCGTTTGGCAGTCAGTGTGACTGGCTGAGCATGAAAGGTCGGCGTTGGGCCAAACTAACGAAATCTTAACTTCGCGGGTGTTCTTGGGCAGCAGGCATAAAAGCTCGGGAAGCTGAGTGCAATTCCGACTCCCCCCGTGGCTCTGCCATCAGCCAGCACCTGTCGGGTTGGAACACGATGCCAGGCAACGTGTCTCGTCCGAAAGCAGTTCACTCGTGGTTTCTCGGGACGTGGTTTCTCGGGACGTGGTGGTTGGGTAGGTGGTGGATCGCGTTGCGGAGGTGGGCTCGTTGTGCTCATACAGCCTTAAATCAGCAGGTAACGTGTGATTTGAATTCAAAAACCACGTGAGCCGGGAATTCTGGCTGACTTTACCGAATTGTGTCTCTGGTGCGGGGTTGATGCCAAAATACAGTTCCTCAGGGTCAATTCTGCGGAATATCGTCAGGATTGGCTTTCTCAACGACTAAAATCCGGTTTTGCGGGCCGCAGTACAGCAAGTAGACTACCTTCGCCCGAGTTTTGTGGCAGCTTCTTAAAGATTGCGGAACTCTCTTCCCTGAAATGTGTTTTATCCACATGAACAAATTACAAGCATTTGCGGCTTTGGCCCTTTCCCTGTCCATGACGTTGCCCACTGCTGCACAGCGACCAAGTTTTGGTGGCGATTCAGGCGGACGGGGCGGTTTTGGCGGTCGCGGCGGAGACAGCGGGTCTCGCGGCGGAGACAGCGGGTCTCGCGGTGGTTTCAGCAGTCGCGGCGGTTTCAGCAGTCGTGGCGGTGATACTGGAGGGCGAACTTCCTCTGGTAGCCGCTCAGGCTTCGATCCCAGTTCCTTTCTCAGCCGACTCGATGCAAATGGAAATGGTGTGCTTGATCCCAGCGAGCAGCAGGGACCTGCACAGTTTCTAATCGGGCGTATGGCACAGTCGGATCCAAGCATCAAGGCTGGCCAACCGATTCCACTCAAGAAAATCACCGATGGTTTCCAGAAGATGCGCGAGCAGCGTGAGGGCGGCAGCAGCACCCCTCAGACAGGCTCGTCCTCGTCTTCGGCTGATGATTCACTGACACCTGACCTGCTTGTTCCCGGTTTCGGTAACGAATCCGAACCGTCGTTGCTGATGGGCTTTGGTGCGACGGCTGAAATGATGGCTGTTGAAGTCACGCCGGCCGACCAACGAGAGTCCGAGGAGCGAATGCGTCGCTATGACCGGAACCGAGATGGCTTCTTGACCAAAGATGAATTATCCAGTCGATTCGCGGGAAACCCTATGGATTTCGACCGGAACCGAGACGGCAAGCTTTCAGTAAGCGAACTGGCTGTCCGCTACGCCCGCCGACGAGAGGGTGAGGAAGAAGCGAAGCGAGCCAAGAGCACAGCATCCAGAAGTCGTGGACGCGAAAAGAAAGTTGAGGCACCGGACGTGTTTGACGGCCGGAAGTCGTATCGGGCGACCGCCGGAAGATCGCTTCCTGAAGGTCTGCCGGGCGAGTTCACTGACAAAGACGGAAACGGCGATGGACAGGTCACCATGGCCGAATTCGCGAAGGAATGGAATGATGATGTCGTCGCCGAGTTCCTTGATTCAGATTTCAACGGTGATGGCGTGATCACTGCTGACGAAGCCTTGAAGAAAGTCGAAAAAGGTAGCGTCTCTCAATTGTCCGCAGCGTTCTCAGGGAAGCCTAGTTCGTCTGCATCATCTACGTCTGCTGCCTCCGCTCCTGCTGCCAGCAGTGGTGGCAAAGCCGACGACAAGTACGTCAAGCTTGGGAAGCGAATCATTGATCGATATGACAAAAATAAAGACGGCCAGCTGACTGCCTCGGAGTGGGGGAAAATGCTGATGAGCCCTGCCGCTGCAGACGGTGACCGAGATGGAAAAATCACCGTTCAGGAATACGCGAGCTGGATGCAGTCGAAGCAAAAACGCTAGCCAAATGACCATGGGTGATCACCAATCACCGTCATGAGGTGAGGGGCGTCCGAGTGAGCTCTGTACTTCTGAGTTCTGTACTTCTGAGCTCTGTACTTCTGAGCTCTGTACTGCGCACTGTTTTTGGGCCCTGCTCGCCGAAGCGAAACTGGTCGTTGAGCCGCCACTGCCAAACGATGGCAGGTGTGCAACCTTGCTGGATATTCCTTGCTTTCCAGCACCCTCCGGTCAGCACTCCCAGCACCCTGCGGTCAGCACTTGCTGCCGATGTTCTACTGCGGACTCAAGCCGGAAATCGCGTTGTGAACTGTGCGGGTGTATTCGATTGTTAGCAGCAGATTTTTGCAATCGTGTGAAGCGGTTGCCCGCACGTAGGACGACGAGGCGGGATATCCAAGCAGGAAGAAAAGCCACGCTTGATAGCTGAGGTTCGACTTCGATCTATCGTTGATAGATAGGAAGGTAATGATATCGAACACTTAGGCTGAGGACCGCCAAGGCCGTTGAGTAGACTGCGCCGACGTTGCGTTCTTCTCCTCCGCGAGCCAGCCAAGCGCCGTCGCTTCGTTGGGAATCGACGAGCAGATCGGCTACCATTTTGTCGGCTTTCTTTGCGTATTTGCCACCTGCCTGATGCATGCCCTGTGCAAAGTAGTAAACGCCGTAGAAAAAGAATCGCTCATTGGCTTTGGGCGGATGTTGCATCAGCCACTCAGAAGCACCTTCGACCATCGGCGAATCGTATTGACCACAGACTTGCATGGCAAGCAATCCTGCCGCTGACATGGTGAAGGACGGGTGGTGTGTTCCCGGCGTGTAGCTGAAGCCGGTGACTTTGTTGCGTGGTGTTCCGTCGCGGTTCAATGGAGAGGCGTAGGAGTATCGTAAGTACTTGAGTGCTTCATCGATCGATTCTCCCGGCACATTCAGTCCATCATTCTTGGCAGATCGAAGTGCCATGAGTTGCCAAACTGATACGGAAAGATCTGAATCGCGACTGGTTGGTGTGTACCG
The DNA here is from genome assembly GCA_051010795.1 of Rubripirellula sp. GTDB lineage: Bacteria > Planctomycetota > Planctomycetia > Pirellulales > Pirellulaceae > Rubripirellula. Next base: position 3,364 of record JBPCVE010000047.1, on the reverse strand, counting down.
CCATCCACCTTTTAGTTTCTCGGACTTAGAGACATCTTGAGCGCTGAGAATCAGCTTGATTGCATTGACCAACATTTCGTGGATTTGCTTATTCTGCTCCACGGTTGCACCCATACCAAGCATTTCCGTCAGCATCAGAGTGGTGATTCCGTGGCCATACATGCGGGACCCATCGCGGCCACCGAGATATCCCTGCGCATCCTGATGTTTTCTCTGCAGAACAAAATCAAGGGCCTTGGCCATTGAGCGTCCTGCCGTTGAATAGGCTTGCGGTTCAACACCGATCGATGCCATTGCCATGATTGCCAACGCGGTCATGGCTACCTCGTGGCCACGGTCGGCAATCGACCCATTCTCACGTTGTGCATTCACCAGATACTCTACCCCCGACTTGACAGCCCGGTCGATCTCATCAGGTGCATACAGGCTGGCGGGATTGCCTTTTTCGTCACCCTTGTCCTGACCAATGCAGGGACGTCCTGCCGTGACGGCAGCAAGCCCCAAGAGCCAGTTCCTGCGGGGAAGTTGGGAGTTTCGATAAGGTAAATGGTTTATCATTTCACTCAGACTTTTCAGCGGCACGGGTAGCAATCGCACGGAAGTAGGCTTCGATTTCGCGGCGATATTGTGGAGCCACGCTCTCGGCACGACTTTCAGATGCATCTTCTGTGCGGCGTTCTCGCAGTTGCCCCCATTCTGCACCCGATCTAACTGTTTGGCTGATGTCCAACTTACCGCCATCTGGCATTTGCATGCCGTTGCCTGACTCGGTTGATGGAGTCGAACCCTCTGAAGGGCTAGGCTGTCCGGGGTTCATTTGGGCTTGCCGTTCGCGAGCAGATTGTTGGGCTTGAGACTGCATGGCGTTGGCTAATGTGGGTGATGCTTCACCGGCTGTCTGTTGCTGCCCCGGTGACTGACCCTCTTGTTGGCCTGCCTGTTGTTCACCTGAGGGCTGTTGGCCTTGCTGCGGCTCGCCGGGTTGCTGCTGCCCTGGCTGATTGCCAGCCTGTGGTTCACCAGCCTGTTGTTGGGATTCACGGGCTTGTTGGGCCATGGCGCGATCAAGTTCATCAAGTGTGCGGGCCATCTCCTGCCCCTGCTGTTGTTCAGCAGTCGGCTGTCCTTGTCCCTGTTGCTGTTCTCCGCTTTGCTGTCCCTGTTGCTGCTCTCCGCTTTGCTGTCCCTGTTGCTGTTCACCGCTTTGCTGACCCTGCTGCTGTTCACCGCTTTGCTGACCCTGCTGCGGAGACTGACCCTGCTGTTGGTCATTGGGATCACCATCCTGCTGACCGCTCTGTTGCCCACTCGGTGGTTCACCTTGTTCGGCGCCTTGCTGGCTGGTTTGCTGACTGTTTTGATCTGAGTTGGATGGGTTTGATTCTGCGAGCAATTCAGCAAGCTGCTGAGCAGCTTCGCTGATCTGTTCAGAGGCGTTGGCTACATCGCGATTGGCCTGAGGGCTTTTCTCGGATGATTCGGCAGCCTTTTGCAGGCTTTCCGATGCGTTTTCTGTTGCCTCCGAAGCTGACTGTTCAATGGCATCTGCGGCGTTGGCAAGTTGTTCAGCCAACTGTTCTTGGCCCAGTCTTTCTTCATGTCGTGCCGCTCGACGCAGTTGTTCGGTGGCATTATCGACTTGCTCTTGGATTTTGTCCTGCTGGCGGGCTAATCGTTCGGCGGTTTCCTGAGGCACTCTGAGCTGTTCCTCGTTGGCCATTCCTTCGCTGAGTTCCTGCAAGGCTTTCTCAATGTCGTCCAGTTCGTTCTTTGTCTGTTCCGCAAGACGTGAGGCCAACTCGGCAGCGGGGTTTGGCTCGTTCAATGGGGGCAGGCTTTGGTTTCTCGCGTCTTGCTCCCGTTTGCCAGCGGTTTTCTCGCGTTCTTCAGCAAATGATTTTGTTTCGCGAGCTGCCTTTTCAGCCGCTTCGGCGTTCTCAATTTTTTGTTGGGTTGCTTGGATGTCTTGGTCCAGTCGATCTGTATTACCTTTTTCGCGACTGCGTTGCTGCTCCAATTGACGTTTTTGGTTTTCAGCATTGCGTTTCTGGTTGCGTGCGTCGTTAGCACGGCGATCGGCTTCGCGTTTGGCAGCGGACCATTGCTGGCGTTCAGCGGTGGCATTGCGTACTTGTTGGGATCTCGCGTCTCGGGCTGCAGCTTCAAGTTGCTGTTGGCTGCGTTTTCGACTCGCTTCATCCTGGTGGACCTTCTGTTGCACAGCCTGTTCTGTTGGGGTTTTCGCTTCCGCGATTGCTTCTTGGGCATTCTTGATCGCGTCGGTCATCGCATTAGCTGTCTCTTGCATCTCGCTGAGCAGGGAAGTCTCACCATCGAGTTGGGCAGCTTCTTCGACAGCATCACGCAAAGCTTCTCGTGCTTCTTGAAGAGTTTCTTGAGCTTTTGGCACGTTCCCCTGTTCTTTTGAAAGTGCAGATTCAGCTTTTTCGACCAATGCGCTCTCCAAGGCGTCGGTGCGAGCAGCCAAGGTTTCAATTTGCTCAGCGGTGCGTTGCTTTTGTTCGCTGATTGTGGGATCAGACTTCTCTAGGTCCCGATTCAATTTTTGCTCTTGCGAGGCTGCGTTTTCTAATTCGCGCTGTGCAGACTCGGCAGCTTGCTGGGCTATTTCCGAGAGTTCTTGTCGCATTGGTTCGTTGGTCTGTAGTTCCCGCTCGAGCTGCTCCATCAACTCCTCTGGGGTGCTTTGGGCAGACTCAGCCATCCGTTCCGCTTCATCAAAGCGTTGGTCGATCTCGTTCTGCATTTCCAGCGCGGCTTCCGCCTGCCGAAGATTATCACGGGACTGTTCCAGCTCTTCTCCATTTTCAGCCGCTTCAAAGTGAGCTGCGGTTTGCTCGAGTGCCTCAGCAAGCTGGTCCAACGCTTCCGCCGTCTGTTCAAGGGCTTGTTGCCGCTGTTGGGTATCGGGCGCGTTTTGAGCCTTTTGCATGGACTCCTCAGCCCGTTGGGCCGCATCTTGAATCTGAGCCGCTGCAGCATCGGCGTCTCGGGCGAGTTCACGTTCAGCTTCGTCTGTGATGGAAGTTGTATTGGCAAAATCAACAAGCGCCTCCATGGTTTCTTTCGTTGCCTCTGCGGCTTCCTGTTGCTTGTCTGCTAATTCCTCTGCTGTTTCAGATGAGGAGTCCTGTCTTGTCTCGATGCGTTCTTCTGCCTGCTTGACTTTTTCAGCTGCTTCACGAGCTTGTTCGGGCAAGGTCAGGACATACTTTCGGATTGTCTCACGAGCCTGTTCAACTCCGGCGCCAAGCGCATCGATCGCTGAATCATATTTACGTTCCATGTCCGAAAGATCAGCATCCGCAGCAATCATTTGCTCATCTCGCCAACGGCGAGATGA
>JBPCVE010000046.1:0-8142 GCA_051010795.1 Rubripirellula sp. | reverse complement strand
CCTTTTCGAAAATCTCGTCTTGGGAAAGGCCCATCAGTGAATCCTTTTGCGAACGTGTCGTAATTTGAGTGTAGTGATATGGATCGAGTCAGTCGCTCAGGACGACTTGCTCAGTAAGTTGTTTTGTCAGTTCCATGAACTGTTTTTTCGTAGATTCCAACACCTTGGTATCAGTGCCAAAATGTTCTGGATCCCCAGTGAAACAGCGTTCCAGTATTAGTCGTGCAGAGACCGTTACTCGCCCCTGTTTTGTCGCGGATGCCTTCACCGTGGTTCGATTTCCATCTTGTTTGATTACATCCACTGCGATTTGCAGGGTCTCGCCCGGAGCCAGAAAGTCGCCGAACTTGACGCTTCGCGTCTCTCGAAGCAATACCAATGGTGTTTTAAAGTCATCGTCTGCCCTGATTAGCCAGACAGCTGCCTGGTGGAGGGCTTCCAGCATCATTACCCCAGGCATCACCGGAAATCGCGGGAAATGATCCTTTAGGTACTCCTCGTCCGCGCGCAACGTCCTCTCCGCTGTAAGCCGTTTTCCCGGCTCAATGGCGGTGATTTTGTCGATCTGGCGGTATTTCATTTGTGGGGGGACTGAACTCATAGCTGTATTCACCTCACTACAATAGGCACGGTTAAAATTTGCCTCAACCGTGGATTGTGCGGATCATCAATGTTTCCTTGCTTTCGGGGGCTTGTAGGCCGGAAGATTGGCAATTTCCTGTCGAAAAAGCAGCTCCAAGGGGGTAAATCTTGCTGAGATCAACTCGTGGGCGGCGAATTCGATTCTCTGACCTCAGGTTCGGCCGGCCTCACCGTCTGCGAATGTTCTATTCGTTTGGCCTGAACGATTACCAGCACACCGGCGATCAAGAAACCAGCTCCAAGCAGTCTCAGCGGCGAAGCCTCGGCACGGGGGTTACCCAATAATCCAAAATGGTCCAATAGCAGTGCGGCAATCGTTTGGCCTGTCATCACCGCCGCAAACCAGGGTAGCGAACCGACTCGAGGCACTAAAATCAGCGAACTTGTCACTAAAACCACGCCAATGGCACCCCCACCCCAAATCCACCATGGAAATTCACGAGGCGGTGAGGTGAAAACTGGCGGAAAGGTCCCAGTCACTACCGACAGCACCAAAATGATGAGTGTTCCGCTAGCAAAAGAGATGAGCGACGCCTGCAGGGGATGCTCGAGAAACTTGCCCAACTGGCCATTCACACTGGGCTGAGTACCCAACAGGCACCCGGCTACCAAGCCGATCAGGATGGCAACGATGACGATTCCGAATCCTTGCACGAGAATCAATAACCTTTCGTGGCGTTGCGTCGCTGGGGACCTGGTACTTCGGGCCCAGAGCGAACGACTCGATTTGCTTCATTCACGAAAATCAGCTGCGGTCGGTGAGATTGGACATCGGCTTCTGGCACCATGGTGTATGCGGCCAAGATCACCCTGTCCCCGGGGCGAATCAGATGTGCGGCCGCTCCATTGGCGCAAATGTCATCGGATCCTTTGAGGCCTGAAATTGCGTAAGTCTCCAGTCTTGTCCCACGCGTGGTGTTCCAGACGTGTATCGACTCGTAGGGGTAAATGCACGCCGCTTCGAGTAGTTCTGGTGGGATGGTTACACTTCCCTCGTAGTCAACGTCCGCGGCGGTGACCGTGGCTCGGTGAATTTTGGCTGCGAGAAGTTTTCGATACTTACCGTTCATCGACTCTTTCTGTACTTGGGTTATTTTCCATCCTACCCGCCCTCAGGTTCAAGAGAAGCCCAGCAAATGGAACGGTACCCGTAGCGGTCTACGATCTGATTGCCCAGAAAACGCGTTTTGAGGTGTGGTGATGACTCATTGAGTCATTCCGTTTCTGATTGCAAAAATGGCTCCAAAAGGCTTCGTGTCTCTGGATCTTTGATGGCCAGCTTGCCAAAACCCTTAACGCATCCCGCAGCCATGGCCTCTTCCTGATGCTCGTCGTAATTGGTAACCAGCATTACCGGGATCGAGCCCAGTTCGGGGTCTGATTTAATTGCGACAGCCACATCAAGGCCATCACTGTAGTCTCGATCGAGCTTGCGATTGACCGTCACAAGATCGACGGATTGGTTGCGAAGCAGTTCTAGCGTGTCTTCGACTCCATGCGACTGAACCACGGAAGCTCCGAAGTGATTCGAGACCATTTGCCGGATGGCATGGAAATCGGGACCACAGTTACCGCAGTCCAAGAGAGTTTTTGACATGTTGTATTTATGAGTGAAACGGAACAACCCTTTGGCAATTCTTCAGTTCCAAAGGGTTGTTGGTCGTGCATGGATGACGGACTGTGAACTCAGTCCTTTACTTTCCGATTGAGAAAAGTTTGTCTTTGGTGCTGATGAAAATCGATTCATTGGCACCCACGGGGGTGCTGTAAACACTGCTGCCCATGTTGATTTCATCAATAGGTTCGACGTTGTCTTTTCCGAATTCGAAAATCGCTACGTCCCCATCCTCATCACCGATGAAGACATGTCCATCAGCAATCAGCGGACTTCCCCAGCTTTGGGCAAGCATGTCATAAGTGAAATGGACGATGGGTTTGCCATCTTTTGTGCCTTTCGCATTCAGGCAGTGGACGAGTCCGGAAAAGTCAGCCACGTAAAGGACATCATCTTTGATGGCACATGTTCCAATTGAACGATGCATCTCTTCCTCGAAGTCAATTTCTGCATCACCGTTGGTATCAAGCATACTGTAGTGCCACACCACGCCGGAGTTGGGATTATCGACTTCTACCTCACCGTTCTCTGGCTCTACCGCTTGAATGCGACGATGAGGAATGGGGGTTCGCTTTCCATCGTCACCAAGTTTCATTGCGAGGGTTGGTGAAATATCACCTCGCATATTCGGGTTGATGCACCACAGGTGCCCTTCACCCTCTCCATGTTCTGGGTCTTGGCCCACTGCGATGTAAACAAGTCCGTCGTAAACGACAGGAGTGGCGATCAGGTTGTTGCGAGTACCTTCGCCTCCAAGGACCCATTTGCTGGTCTTGGGGTTGCAGTCGAACTTCCAGAGTAACTCTGGATTACCGTCTTTTCCCTCGTCAGCTCGGAAGCTGTAAAGAATCCCATCACCGCCGGCAAACAGCGCCTGTGGGACACCCTCGAATGTTCCCACAGTTGGACTTGACCATTGACCGTGCAAAATGTTTTTGGCGGGAGCGCCATCAGTCCATAGGACTTCTCCAGTATTCTTATTCATGCAAATGAAACTGGGGGCGTCAGGAGCAGGCAGATTCAGGTGTGATTCATCGAGCCCGTTGCCTGTATTCACAAACAGCAGATCGCCATAGCTGGTCACGCTGCATGAGCACATGTTGTGCTGGCTGATTCCCATGTCGGGACCCATCATATTGTAAATCCAGATCACATCCGCATCTCGTTTATCCGAGGTGCCAAGCTTCTTGAAGAATTTAATGCGGGGTCCGATCTGCTTGATTGTGAGTTCTCGCTCGACGCCATTGAATTTACCCGTCGCCGTCCATGACTTTCCTTCGGTCACTGTTTCGATTTTGACGTCACCTTCGACTTCTGCTCCGGATGCTGCTAACGCTGCTTTAGCCGCGTCGGTCAACTTGCCCTCGGCAAGGCCAGCCAATGCCAGCTCAAATGCTTCGGCAGATGGACCAGCATTCATAATGGCGGCCAAAGAAACCACTTCGTCCTTGACTGGGCCATCATCTTCATCGTCGTAAAAGCCTTCAGTATCAAGGCAGCGTACTTCACCTCGACTGGTGACGAACCAAAGTCGGTTTCCCTCAACCAGTGGAGAGCAGCAAATGCCCTGCAGTGGCCAGTCATGAACGCGACCCGTGATCAGTTTCTCGCTGCTGTGCTGCCATTTGAAATCGCCGGTCTTTTCGTCGAAAGCAAGGAGGCAACCAAGGTCAACTTTTGATGGGAATCGTTTGAGGTGACCGGCACCGTTGTTGGTTCCTACATAGACCTGACCCTCAGCAATGACAGGGTTACCGTAAGTTTGGCTGCCAAGATTTGAGAACCAGCGGATGTTTTTCGCTTTCGTGTCATCCCAATCGCCGGAGCGTCGATCAAATTTACCGATGTTCCACTCGAGTGGAAGATTTTTGACTCCAGGAGTATTGTTGCGCTCACGCGTGCCACCCCATTGGGGCCAGTCGCCACCAGAGGAAACGACTTGCGCGGTAGTGTCGGCAATCGGTTTCTTTGCTGCATCGGCAGTGACCGCATTCTTCGCAGCAGGTGTCGAGTCGTTACTGGCTAGTGGAGTTTCTACCGCCTGCGATGTTGTGGTGGTGACGTTGCTGTCACTAGCCGTCGTATTGCTCTCGACATACTCTCCAGTCGAAACGTCAACTTCGGTTGTTGCCGGTGGCTTGCAGCCGCTCAGAGAAAGCATGGTTACGCTACCAAGAACGGCAGATGCGACCAATAAAGTCCAAGCGGAAAGTTCGTTATTACGCATGACTCACTAGGGATTTGGTGGAGGTTTTTTGTCAGGTAAAGTTCAGTTAGTCAGAGTCTTCGCAGGCTGCGAATACTCTGAGTGAAAATTCATGGGTGCTCGAGTTCAGGGTTCGTCGGTGTTCGCTGTGACATCGATATTGTCGAGGTACAGCTCAGCGACCTTTGCATTACCGTACAATCCTGGGCTTGACGCGAGGTTTGGCGACTCATCGCGTGCGGTGATTGTCCATTCTTTGGGCTCATCCTCGTCGCGGGGCCAGACTTTGCCTCGCAGGACGGCAACGGCTGCAGGTGGCTCGCTCTCAATATCAACACGGAACTTCATTCGATACCACGTGTCTTCTTTCCACGGGAAAGGAATGGTTTTCGCCATGCGAAGTTGTGCGGACCACGTTCGGACCTGTAACTGTTGACTTTCGCCCATCAGGTCCAAAACGTAGCCGTGTGCGGTGAGTCCAATATCCGGGAGTTGGTCGCTCATGCGGGCCCCGCGAGCATCCGCGGCAATGGTGTACTCGGAAAGGTCACTGTAGCCCATCCATGCTCGACTGCGAGCTCCTTTAGGAATGGTCGAGATTTTGGTCAAAACAGGTGAGCCATCGATATTGCGGATGACATGGCGATAACGCGCGCCCACCCACGAAAGGGGTGGATCTTTCAGATCGTCAAAGGTGAACTTCCATGGAAGATCAGGGACAATCCGGGTTCGAGTTGATCCTGACACATCACCGACTTTGGCTATGATGGTCACTCCTGTGTGTGCCGCATCCTCGGCAGCAACGTAGGTCGAACCTTCTACTTTTCCCGAACCAATGACTTCGAAAGTCACGTCAGTGGGTGTTTCGAGTTGCTGGCCGAGCACGTTAAAGACGTTGACTTCCAGCGCAAGTTTCTCGCCTGGTTTGAGAACTGATTCAGCAGGCACGATCTGCACCTGAGCGATCGTTGGGTTCTCCGAAATGGGTGTTTCTTTGCCCATTGATTCTGCCATCACAACCGGAGTTTGATTGCCACCTTCAGCAGCAACACAGTACAGGCCGGTTGTACTGGGGAAATACAGGCGGCCATCGGCCACGATGGGTGATCCTGCAAAGCCTGTGTTTCGAACACGACCTTTGTTGACGATCTTGAAGCCATCCTCTTCATCGGGAACGACGACTGCCCAGCGACCATTTTCTGTCAGGACATAGATTTTTCCGTCTGCATGAAGCAGAGCGGATCGCTGACGACTGCCGACGAAAGATTTACGTTCAACGATCGGCGTCCCTGTCTCGGCATCAAAAATCCACATCTTGCAGCGATCGTCCACGACATAAAGTCGATCACCGATCAGAACCGGTTCACTGTAGCCTGCGACGACTTCCATCTGTTTCCAGAGTTCTTCGACTTTTGTGTCATCTCCGGTGCCCGAGATGCGTAAACCGGCCACGGCGCCCATCACGTTGTTGTTGGGCGCGACATTTTCTTCGCTGTGACTTGCGAAAACCTGATTGCCGACCACGAGTGGTGTGGCAAAGATGCCGCGGCGGGAAAGATCATAATGCCACAACGGCTTTCCTGTGCGAGGTTGGAAACCCCAAATCGCGCCATCACCGGCACCCATGACCAATTGCCGTTGCCCATCAATCGTGACCAAACTCGGTGCAGAGTACGTGGTGTCAAATGGAAGGTCACGCGTGCCGCTGAACCAGGTCACCTCGCCCGTCTTCTTGTCCAATGCGATTAGCCTGTGGTTAGGCTTGGCGGCGTCTCCCCAGTTGATGATGATACCACTGATGATCACCAGATTTTCGTGAATGATGGGAAAGTTTGTTCGGCCACCATAGGTGCTGAGCATCCCAAATTGCTCATGCAGAGGAATGCTCCACAGGGTTTCACCTGTTTTGCCATCCATGCACTGGAAAATATCACATGCTCCCAAGGCGTAGACGTTGCCAGTCTCAGGGTCACCCACCACGCTGCTCCAACCGATGCGTTCGGCTGGGACATCGGAGAGCCAAACGTTGTATGCGTTTTCCCAGATAGTCTTTCCGGTGACCGCATCCAGACAAACAACTTTTTCGCCTTCACGATCAGTGGCGGGCAGGGACCGTTGAATCGTGTAGATTCGCCCTTCCATTGCGATCGGCGTGCAGGGCCCACCAATGTCATCTCGTTTCCACAGGACATTGCTGCCCTCGCCGCCAGCGGGATCCCAGTCGTCCGGTAGGCCTGTTGCCTCAGCTGTTCCGTCAAATGTGGGACCACGCCAGTAAGGCCAATCAGCGGCGGCAGCTGTCGTCATGCCACATGCAACAGCAAGCATTGCAAGGGCTACGTGGCGGCCGATGAAGTCGAAACTAAAATACATTTGGAATCTCTAAAACTCGGGGGCTATTCAGGCAGTCGGGTAAAGCAACCAGTCTTCTTACGAACCAACCGATTGCGTGGGTACAGGCGAATCATCGAAATGTTCGTCTGCAGGATCGAAATTTGGTGTACACAGAATCAGAACGGTCATTTGGCCAACGGCACGATGTCGGACTCCGGGTGGAATCAGGATGGCATTTTGGGGTGCCACCGGAACCTCTTCTCCATCCAGAATGAGGACTGCATTCGGCTGGCAGGCCAGAATGACGTAAATTTCAGTGTGCTCCTTGTGGTAATGCTCGCGTGCGTCGGTGCTGATTTCAGTCAGATGTACCGTGCCAGGAAATTCGTCTCGATCCGCAAAAGCTCGGCGGGCTACGCCACACGGGCAAGCGACTCCCGGTAGGGCAGTCAGATCGAGAACTGTTGGCTTGGCAGGCAAATTCAGGCGTTACAGAGGGGGGAATATCCCAAGCGGCCCTTGTTGGGGGGATTGATGCAAAGGGCAAACTAACCGAAATCGTTGTGCGGTCGCGTCTCGTTTACCCTGATTTCGCTCGCTCGCCCGTTCCAGGTGGTCCTCTTGGGTTCAGTGCCGACCGTCTTGGCCGGCTATGGCTGGCACTCGCTAGCCACTCCATTCGCTTGATTTTATACCGATTGGACGAAATACGCCACGCGCAGAAGCGGAGGAACAGAATTCCTCCAGAAAAACGGCAAAAACCCCGTAATCGGCAAACTTTTCCAACACGGCGAAAATCCCATGGAAGATTGATTGAAAGGCCAGTCCGCGTCGATACGGATACAGATCGCAAATGAAACGGGTACGGCTCAATGCCAAAAACCGGGTCACTGCGATAGACCCAGGGAACCTGACATGGGATGTCAGGCTCACATGGCGTCACCAAACTTGAGTGGTTCTAAGGCAACCTAACCGTTGCCGGCAGTAAGAACGACAGACTGAACGAAGTCGGCGGGCCGGGTGTCCGCACCCGATCCGTTTGTGTTTGTTGGAGCTAACTCGAGGTGTGCTCGACGGCGACTTCGTCCATCGAATGCACCTCCAAGGGAGGCTCGGTCTTACAGCAAAAGTGGAATCCACTCGTCGATGGTGACGACATACCGACTTAACCGCCAAGTTGAGATTAAGGGAGATGTGGCTCCAATGAAGCGGACAATTATGACAATGGCACTCGTTCTCGGTTGTACTATGTGCAGCCAGAGTTTCGGGTTTGACCTTTTAGATCGTATGCTCGGCGTGAAGGGCTGTGGAAGCTCCGCCAAGTGTTGTGACACCGGATGCTGCG
>JBPCVE010000045.1:0-4284 GCA_051010795.1 Rubripirellula sp. | reverse complement strand
TCAGCCAACGGCAAATTACCTTGGATACAAACTCTGGGCCGGTGTCATTGCCAAGATTGTCACTGCGAATGAGTTCGGGGGTGCCGCGTACGGCGAATAGGTACTGCAACACACCCATCACATCTTGAGCGGTAAACGAACGGCCCACTTCGATCGCCAGACATTCTCGCGTGTACTCGTCGATCACCACCAGCAACCGAAGTTGACGACCATACTCGGTCCGTCCTACGTCCTACGCTACGGCAGTTCAGTCGCGGCTCCGCATCGCGCCATCGAGCCTACGCTTGAGGGCATTCTGAAAGTCCTTTCCGGGCAGTTCGCCCGAGCAAGATTCTCTCACTCACAATGGTGCAATTCTATGGGGGGGAGGTCACAGTATCGCCGCAGCCCTACGTGTGCAAAGTGATTCAATGCGAGTCAAACGACGACAGATTGCAGAAGAGAAAGCAGCCAAAACCGCGGTGAAAATGATTTTCCCAGGCATTTTCGTGGTGCTCGTCGGTCCTGCCGGCATTAGCATGTATCGCAACCTGCTAACCAAATAGCATTAACCACAGTAGGTGCAGAAACCACTGCTGCGACCAAGCCACCACGAGGACCACTTCAACAATTCAGTTGACGGCTCGCGAAATGAGGCCCACGGGCGTGCATTTCGCCGCCGTTGCAAGGAGTCGTGAGCAGCGGACACCGTGGTGATTTCCAGCATGCCAATGCTTGGCAAGTGATTCTCTATAATGAACGAATGGTCAAAGTTCATTGAATTCTCTGAAATGGTTATCGCAATGTCTTTACGTCTTTCAGCCGTGATCTTCCTGATCAGCGGTTTTGGGTTTGGTCCCAACCAAACGCACCCTTACTTGCGTGCAGAAAACACCTCCGAAACGATCCTGAATATCACGCTGCAACATCAGGTCCCCAAACCCCACTCGGCCAACGACGAGCCTAGTGACAGCTACGAAATCGAAACGGGAACCGAGGCATGGAAAGCATCCGAAACTGCTGTCATCGTCTGCGACATGTGGGACTCACATCATTGCTTCCGTGCGGTAAAACGACAGGCACAAATGGTTCCGCGGATGGAAAAGTTGCTAGCGCACCTGCGATCAAAAGGTGTGACCATGATTCATGCGCCCAGCAGTTGCGTGACCGCTTACGTGAACAACCCAGCTCGCTTGCGGGTCGCCACCATCCCAAAATCAGCTGTCCCTGAAGGCATCAATGAGTGGTGCCGCTCAATCCCAAGTGAAGAGCAGGTGACCTATCCACTTGACCAATCAGATGGGGGCGAAGATGACACGCCAGAAGAGCATGCTGCATGGGCTACTGCCCTGGAGGCAAAGGGGCTGAATCCGCGTTCGCCCTGGAAGAAACAACATGAGGGGCTGACGATCGATGCAGCAAAGGACTTTATCAGTGACCGGGGTGATGAGATCTGGAACATCCTGAAGCACAAAGAGTTGAAGAATGTCATCCTGCTCGGCGTGCACACGAACATGTGCGTTTTGGGAAGACCATTTGGACTTCGGCAGCTATCCAAAAATGGCGTGAACGTCGTGCTGATGCGGGACCTTACCGACTCCATGTACAATCCAAAATCATGGCCTCACGTCAGCCATCTTGAAGGGAATGCACTGATCATCTCGCACATCGAACGCCATGTCTGTCCTACCTTGACCAGCGATCAATTCGTGGGCGGAAAACCTTTCCGATTTAGCCCCATCACTGCGACTCGCTAGGCCAGCAGATCATGCATGACATGGCCGTGGACATCAGTCAAACGGAAATCACGCCCCTGGTACCGGTACGTCAGCTTTCGATGATCGATGCCCAACAGATGTAAGATCGTCGCATTGAGATCATGAATGTGCATGGTACCGGGCGTCCATGTTTCTTTGGTCGGTGTTAACGGATCACCGTCTGCATTGGCGATGTTATAACCGTAATCATCACTCTGCCCGTAGCTGATTCCAGGCTTGATGCCGCCACCAGCCATCCAAGTGGAAAAGCAGCGAGGATGATGGTCTCGCCCATAGTTCTCACGAGTCAACTGTCCCTGACAATACGCAGTTCGACCGAATTCACCTCCCCAGACAACCAGCGTGTCCTCCAACATTCCGCGTTGCTTCAAGTCCTTGATCAACGCAGCACATCCCTGATCAACGTCACGGCACTGTGATTCATGTTCTGCCGGCAAGCGGCCGTGTGCATCCCAACCACGATGAAAGATCTGAATGTTGCGGACGCCCCGTTCGGCCAAGCGTCGAGCATTGAGACAACACGCCGCAAACGTACCTGGCGTACGTGCAGCTTCGCCATACAAGTCAAAGGTACCCTTCTCCTCACCGGATAAATCCATCAACTCGGGGACGGAGGCCTGCATCCGATAAGCCATCTCGTGCTGCTTGATACGAGTCAGGATTTCCGGATCTCCCAATTCCTGATGCAGCCCCGTATTGAGTGCTTCCAAAGCATCCAATTGCTGACGCCGATCAGTCCGACTCACACCATCAGGGTTGCTCAGATACAGAACGGGATCCCCCTGACTGCGCATCAGAATCCCTTGATGATCCGATGGCATGAATCCGGTGCCCCAAAGTCGATTGAATAGACTTTGCTCCGGAAAACTGGTCTTCGCATGCATCACCACGTAATGCGGCAAGTCCTGATTCATGCTGCCCAAGCCATAACTCAACCAGGCGCCCAAACTGGGCCGACCGGGAATCTGACTTCCTGTCTGAATGTAAGTGATCGCTGGATCATGATTGATCGCTTCAGTGAACGTGCTACGAACCACACACAGTTGATCCACAACACTTGCTGTATGAGGCAGCAATTCACTGACCCAGATTCCATCTTCATTATTCTCGTGCTGCGTGAACTTGTACTTGCTGGGGCACAGTGGTAACCCAGCCTTCTGATTCGCAGTCATTCCGGTGATTCGTTGTTCGTTACGAACATGAGCGGGCAACTGCTGATTGAACATCTCCGTCAACTTCGGTTTGTAGTCCCACAAATCCAGTTGACTGGGTCCTCCGCTCATGAACAGGTAGATCACACGCTTGGCAGTCGCGCGATGGTGCAATCCCCCATTGAGGTCCTGATAGGAAGGAACATCGTCCGCCAAGGCAAAGGGAGAATCTGCCGTCAATAAACCCGCCAACGCGGCCGTGCCAAGCCCCAACGCGGAACGCCCCATCAATTGGCGACGATTTTGCATTTGCGATAATTCAAACGATGAATCGTCCATTCAGACTTCCTGTGACTTGATAACCAGTGCGATGGTCAATGAGCATCCCGAACGCCTACCGCGTCAGATTACCATGAATGTCACGACACATCGAATCGAAACCAAAGCCATGATGACGAAACCTGATGCCAAAATGCTGGACAGTCACGAGAAAAGAGGCAATTGAACCACCTGAATTTTCATCTCAGGATCGGAAACGCAACCCCCAGCAACCCGTCAGGTCGCAGCACGTGACCTGCCAAAGCAGAACACCGATCTAACGCTGAAGCGCCTGACTCGGACTAGCGACCCGTAAGTCTGCATTCTGACGAAGGTCAGCACCCAACAAGGATTTGAGTTTCATCTGGACAGTCGGCTCACCAGGGACTTCATTACCAGGGGGACTCCCCCAAGTCATGCGAGCGCCTGACTGCATGGTCAATTCCATCTGCAAGACTTCAGTTTGCCGTGGGTCGCCATGAACACCAATGCTGCGAATCTGTGTCTGTTCTCGATAGGGCGAAAGAATAGACGCCAGCGCCGAGGCAGCTTCCACGGTAGCATCTCCAAAGGGTGTCCCGACAGCGTTGCTGGTATAGACATCAGGAACCTCGATGTAAATGTAATTTCTGGTTTCCGCTTCTGCGAACTCGTTGCCCGGCAACAGCACACCCTCACCATCCACGGGAAAGAAATAACTTCGATTGTCTGGATCATTGGGTTTATAAACGTGCACCATGGCAACAGGAGTTCGGTATTCAAGCCTTACATCGATCTGCCCACCGGGTAACTTGCGAACGCCAATCACCCTGCGGACCCACGGATGCAGGGAAAAGGCAGACGCTATTTTCGCAGTGGCTTGCCGATCCAGAATCGAAAGCCCTTCCATCGCGGTATCACGATAGACAGTTTTGACGACATTTGTTCTGACGTGTGCCGGTGGATCGTTGACTTGTATCAGGGTCGGATCAATGCCGCTGTATTTACCAGCCACATGAACGGCTCCCCAACGATGCCACGCTGCGTAACCGCCGACGATCAAGAGCACAGGCCACAAC
>JBPCVE010000044.1:0-7574 GCA_051010795.1 Rubripirellula sp. | reverse complement strand
TGGCTCGCTCCCAGAGCGAGTATTTTCCCCAACGTCCCTTTTCGCCATGGTGGAAGCCGTGGTCACTCCATAAAACGATGATGGTGTTATCTGCGTATTTCGATTGCTCAAGAGCCGCAACGATCTGTCCGACGAGTTCATCCACCATGGATGTGCAGGCGAGATAAGCCTGAATCGCGGGCTTCCATTGGCCCATTTCCCTGATTTTTTTCAGCCATGGATTGTGGGCCATTTTGGCATGGGCAGCGGGGACGTCGTCCAGGTCGTTTTCCTTGAAACCTTCAGGAAGCTTGATCTCTTCCAGAGGGAAGCGGTCAAAATACTTTTGAGGCGCGTAGTTGGGCAGATGTGGTTGGAAGATTCCGGCTCCGAGAAAGAAGGGCTCCTGCAGTTCGCCTGAGATCAACTGTTCTGCCGCCCAGTTCGCGGTTTTGCCATCGGGATGGTCATCGACTGTTACATCAGCACGAAGGGGACCCCAATCGGCCGTTCTCGCCCAACCACCCAGCGGTAGCTTTGAGGAAAACTTGAGGTCCTGCCAGGAAGGAAGGTCCTGCGTTTTGCTCGGGAAATAATCATCAAAGCCTCGACCCTTGACCTCGTTGTTGAAATGGTATCCGTGAAAGAGCTTTCCAGCGCCGCAAACGTAGTAGTCGTTTCGCTGGAAGAACTCTGGTAGAAGAACCGATTTGTTCAATATTGGATTATGAATCAGAGAACTTTTGTTGATGTAATTCCCTGACGTCGACGGTCTGATACCGCTCATGATGGCAGACCTCGACGGACCGCAAGCGGGTGCCGCGCAATGTGCGTTGGTGAACACCAATCCGCGAGACGCAAGCTTGTCCATGTGAGGTGTCTTGGACTGCGGATTGCCCGTGAGCATGCCGGTCCAGTCATTCAGGTCATCGATCGCGATGAACAGGACATTCGGCTTTGTGTCTGTGGGGTTTGCAGCTTGCATTGCTGCAGTAGGAAACAAGATGCACAGGAGTGGCAACATCGCAAGTAGTTTTCTGGTCAGTGACATTGATTTTCCTGTCAGGTTCGGTTTTCATTTTCTACTGCAACAGCCGGTTCTTATCGCGTTTTCGACTTGCAGTGTTCGATGGATTAGATACGCCCAGTCGTTTTCATTAAGTTGCGGTCATGATCCGTCTGAACAGGTTGTGAGTGATCTTTTGCACGCGCTCATCGGGCCCCTGTTGAGCCACTCCATGACGGCGAGGATTCAGGTGCCCGGGCGGACTTGATAATCCATTGGCCCACCAGATCGTGGCCGCATTGAAGACGATGTTGTCTTGAGGCCCGTCATAGAGTGTGGCGGTGTATCGCCCCACTTTCTTGTTGTTGACCGTTGCGTCTCCTTCGGCGACGACGTTCATGCCCGGCAGGTCCATTCTTGGGGCACCGTGCCACTCCCATCCCAGTAGACCTTTGATGGAATCGCCCTTCTTCATTCCCGTTCCTGCGAACAGCCAGTGATCTGGCATCGCACAGGTCCAATCGCCCGCGCCAAGCCCTCGACCGCTGCCTTCGCGATCCAAGCGTCCTCCCATCAGAAGCGCGCCATCAGGTCCCATTCGCGGCTCGAACGTCTTGTCGTTGAGTGAGCGGCTGAGAAGCCTCTTCTTCTGTGCTTCGTTCAGGTTCTCAGGCATTGGAAGAAACCACCCCTCTCGACGGATATTGCGATTCGGCGTTCCGTTACCAGACGGCAGCATGGGAACAACGCACAAAACCGAGTTACCGCCAAAGAACGCGAGGCTGACTCCTGCATCGCGTGCCTTGATCGCATTTTCATACATGTCGAGGCTCCAGTACTCGTCATGGCCGACCGAAAGAAAGCCTTTCGCGCGGAGCAGTCCTTCGGGGTCGCTGTGGGTGTCGACGTTGGAGATGTAGGATACGTCGTACCCGTGTTTTTCCATCCAGTACGAAAGAGGAAACTCCCACGGCAGATACTCACCGCTGCCGCCTGAGTTTTTCAGCCGGTTGACCGGGTGCGTGAAGAGACCGTAGGGACGATCAAAACTAACCGTGCCACTGGGCACGCCAATGCTCGTCCAGTTGTCATGATCTGTGTAGATCGAATAGTCCATCGGCCAACGGTTGTACGCTGACCACGTCAGATCGCTGCATTGGAAAAGAAAGTCACACGGACGGTCATCGCGAATGATGAAAATCACATAACTCTGAATCCCGGTCTTTTCTGCGGTCATCTTTCCCAGATAAACACCGCTGGGCCAGTGCTCAGGAATCTGAAGGTCCAGTGTCGGCTCCCACTGGCACTCCCGGGCGTAATTCTCTCCAACGGATGGATCCGGTTGAGTGAACGCATGCAGCGACTCAATTGTCTTCATCAACCGTGCGCCCTTGCCACCGTAATAGCCCGTCCTGAAGATCTCCAGCTTGAAATCAGACGCTGGATTTGCGCTCACCATGATTTTCAAGGTCTCGCCCGCACGTATGCTGTTTGCATTACAGTAGCCTTCGATCTGCTGGCAGCGCCCGTTGTAAAGAATCTTGTTGATCTTGCCGGGTGCGGTACGCGTCTTGGTCAGCATCCAATCGCGAGTGCCAGGTTTGCTGTTCTCGTTCCGGACGAGCTCAGGTTGTGCAGAGCGAGACTCGGATGCTTGCAAAATCGTGGGCACGTTTGTTGCTGAAATCAGACCCGCGCTCGCTGCTCCCTTGATGATGGATCGGCGGCCCACAGGACCAGTCGACTCTGGGTTCTTGTTCACGGTGTACTTCCTCATTAAGTGGTTTTTTGGAGCTGTGGGTGAGCTGTTTGGCAAAGTAGTTTTTTATTGCTCAACAAATATGTTCTAGGTCCAACTGGAATATTTACTTCGTTCTTGTTCTCCGTGTGCAACAGAGTTGCCATCAGGCAACGTACCGCTGCCAGCGTCAGATGCGTGAAGTTCTCTGTGAAATACTGATGTGTCCGGCGAGGGGCAGTGATTCAATCGATCTGGCAATCCAACCAACGCGGTCGCGGATTGATGATTTGCTAGGGTTTGGTGATTGGGAACCTTTCGTTGACACGTTCAATGAGTTTGTTTTTAAGCGGCGCGACTTGTTCCCCTGTTTGATGCACAAGAAAAACACACACCATTTCGCGGTTACGGTCAACGCGCAAGTGTGCTCCCAGAGCACCGCCGTGAAAGATGAGATCGGCTAATCCTGAGTCGTCAACGTCGTCTCGAAACCATCCCAAGCCGTAAGTTCTTGACGCTCGTTTGGGCGTCTGCAACCGACGCATTTCGGCGATGGAGGCTTCGGAAAGGATCCGCTTGCCCTTGTGCATCCCGTCATTCAAATGCAGTTGACCGAATGAAGCCATTTCATCCATCGTGGTAAAAAGTGAACCGCCCGGCAGAATGAATTGAATATCTTCAATGTCACAGAGGGAAGGTTGACTCTGTAACCCACCGGATTTTTTCAGATACCTTGTGGGGATTGTTTGCAGCATGGTTTTTGAAGGCAGGTAGGTGGTTCGCTTGAGCCCCATTGGGCGGAAAAGCGTCTCTTGTGCGATTTGTTCAAGTGACTGCTCCAAAGCAACTTCCGCGACCCGCCCGGCGACACAGTACCCGGCACCTGAGTAATTGAACTTGGTTCCCGGTTCGTAAAGTAGATCATGATTTGCAATGCTGGTGACAGCGTCAGAGAGTGGACGCGTGAAGTTGCGGATCAGATCCACCTTCTCAGGACTGACTCCCTTGTTTCCCCAAAATCCTCCTGTGTGCGACAGCAGGTGCTGAATGGTCATTGGCTGTGCTGATGTCTGGCCGCCTTGAATTTTGGCATCTTTGAATTCGGGTAAGTACTTAGCAACCGGATCGTTTAGTTTTAATTTTCCATGTTCTACCAGAACCATCAGAACACTGGCGAGAAACGGTTTGGACACCGAAGCGATCGGGCACAGTTCATTTGTTGTGAACGGTCGCTTTGACTTTAGATCTGCATAGCCCACTGCCTCGCGGAATACGACTTCTCCCCGATGCATCACAAGGAACGAACAGCCTGCCACTTGATTTTGCTCGACTGCGTTTTGGAGTATTACGGAGAGCGATGTCCCTTGCCGTTGCATCTGCTTTGGATTTTGGGGAATGGTAGGATCGGCGGTTTTTTTTTCGCGGTTGGCAGCAATTCGAAGCAGGTTTTCTTTTTCAGCAGTGGATAGGGCACCATCACCGTCCTTGTCCAGTTTCGGGAATCGATTCAGTATTTGCTGTGTTACGGCAGCTTCTTCGGACTTTGAGAGAGTACCGTCGTTGTCTGTGTCAACTTTGGGGTAAAGCTCGATCATCTTTTTGCTGAACGCATCATTTGCGTTCAGGGTAGATGACAACGAGACAATCACAAGAAATGACAGAAGGTGTTTCATGACGGGGTTGGTTGTCGTGTGAGGAAACAGGAATGGCGTTTGCCCGAGCATTCATCTGAGACAAAGGCTCGTTCGTCACTGATGCTGCGAACGAAGTCTCGGAAGAAATGACTGCTGCGGAGAGCAGGGGATTTTCGATTTAGTTCACGCCTAGGTGTTTGAAGAAGAAGTCGATCATGCTGATTTCTGGTTGCGGTGTCAGACCAATCGCCGGAGCGATCGCCACTGTCTGCATTCCGACCTCATCTGCCCGTTTCTTTAAACATGCAACGTGTTCTGGGTGATGGTTCCTGTGGTTTTGGTCACTCATTGCGACCGGTCCCCCACGCATATTGTTCTTCATCCAGATCGGCGGATCGTCTGGTGACATCCATGCCAGCATGTCGCGTTCTTTACGGATTGCTTTTCCTTTTTCCGAATTCAGTGCGTCCATCGACTGAACTCCGTAAGCAACCAGAATGTCCGGCTCGCTGGCTTTTTCCATTTCGGAAGTCCATGGTTCCTTCAGCGGGATGATATCCTTCCATTGCAGCACGTCGTAAGTTGCTTGTGTGGCCATCAGCCCCCCGACGACAAGGCGGGAGGATTCCCGCTGGACCGGGTCGGCACTGTCAGGGTCAGGCATGTCGTCGTGACACGCCAGCCAGAGCGTCGTGCCAGCGCCAGCAGACCCGCCGTAGGCTGCGACTCGTGTCTTGTCGATGTTCCACTTTTCGGCTTGGTGCCGGATGAACTGAATTGCCCGTTTGCTGTCGTGCAGACAGGCGAGAATCCCGCGTGGATCCTCGTCGCGGAAGCGGTAGTTGATCGAGGCAAACGAGACGCCTTTCTTTAGGCACGCTTGGAGTTCCGAGCAACCGTGATACTTCGACTTGTCGCCGCCCTTGAACCCGCCCCCGTGAATGGCGACGACGATCGGGGTCGGTTCATTCGAGTCCACCAGCCAGACATCCATCACGGCATTCTTGTGATCGCCGTATTGTAGATTGGCGTGGGTCGGGACGGGACCTTTGGGCTGGTTTTGGGTTTGCTTTGGCTTCTGCTTTCTCCTTTGTTGAGCTTGCTCGAGACGCTCCCTGATGGGGGCAATTTCCTCGGCGGATAGCTCGCCGTCACCGTTGCGGTCCGCTTGCGGATAACGCTTCAGGATTCGCTGCTTTTGCTGCTGCGTAAGGTCTTGGGCTGCCGCAAACTGCGTCACCGCGAGGAGACCGCACAGGAAGGCGAGCGTCTTGCTTCGTGGTTTCTGGTGCATCAAAAAGGCTTCTCATGTAAGGGGGGTGCGATGTGCAAAGTGCGATGTGCAAAGTGCGATGTGCAAAGAGTTACGGCAGGCAGTCCGGTTCATTGAACCCAATCCAGCACCTGCTGCACAACGAGTTGCTGCGTCTCATCCCAGGTCATCGACGGCTCGGCTGGGTTTCCCCTGACTTTACTGAACCCGTGTCCGGCATTTTTCACTTCGACCAGTTTCACATCGAGGTTGCGTTCTTTCGCTACTTCATGCAAATGCTTGGAAAGTTCAATCGGTACCGTGGGGTCAGTGTCTCCATGCACCAAAAGAACGGGAGGGCTGTTGGATTTCAAGTGCTGATCTGCGCTCACGAGTGTCTTGATCTCTTCCGGACTCATACCATCAGAAGGTTTGAGCATCATCTCGGCCTTTGATTGGCTTCTTGAAGGAAATTTTTCGAGCCTCTTTTGCCAGAGCTCCGGGACAACGTAAGTGGTAGCACCGAAGAAAGAGATCGCGCCGACGACCCTATGTTCGGTTCCAGGGCCAGATACCTCGCCCGGCAGAAAGTCACTTTCTGTCAAGGCGGTGATCAGTGCTTTTGACCCACCGGCTGATGTGCCCCAAGTCACGAACTTGTTTGGGTCGATCCCGAAGCGATCAGCGTTCTTTGCCAGAAATCGCAAAGCATCTTTGCAGTCCTGAAAAAGGTGGTGGAAGCCAAGTTCTTCACCTTGACCGAAGAGCCGGTAGTCAATGGTAGCGACCGCGATTCCCGCTTCGGTAAGTTCTTTCAAAATCAGAGAGCTTCTGTTGTAGATGGCATTTTTGGTGCCACCTGTGTTACCGCCACCATGGATATAGATGAAGAGTGGCGCTTGTTCGTAAACCTTGTTTTTCGGATAAATGAAGTCGAGTTTGTTTCGCTGCTGCGATGTGTTTTTCCGATACTCGATATCCAGTTCACTCTTAAGACCCAATTGGGACAGCAATGCACTGGGACCATTGTTTTTATTTGTCGATTTCCTGCTCCCTGCCGGACGCGAGTTTTTTGTCCTGTTCGCCGACATTCGAATCAAATTCTGTTTTTCCGAATCTGATAGTTTGCCATCCCCGTCACGATCTACTTGTGGATATCGCTTTAGGATCTGTTGGACCACGGCAGCCTGTTCAGAGTCCGAAAGAACACCATCACCGTCTCTGTCTGCCTGGGGTTGGGAGTTCAGGATTTTTTTGGCAAAGTCGTCATTCGAGATCGCTGTGGTGAAACCAAGTAACGCGATCATCGCAATGAATCTGAAAATGGGTTTATGCACGATGCGTATTCCTTCGGGGAAGTTCTGGTTTTGAGTTGGCGTGTTTTGGAAGATGTTGTTCGGAAAATCAATCGATCGCTGCCATGACTTCTTCTCTTGTTACGACGCCGTCCGAGTTAGCGTCGATTGCATTAAAAATTTGAATTTGTTTCTTGGGGATCTGTGATCGGGTGACCCGACCATCGTTGTCTCTGTCGAGTTTTTTAAGTGCGTCGACGACAGCTTTGCGTTGGACTAGGTGCCCACCGATCTTTATCTCACGTTGGTTGTTGTCGGATGAACGGGAAGGACCAGGCTGCCGCACGGATTGACCAGCTTTCATCGCGGCCACTGGTTCGCCCGGTGTCGCCCCGGTTACGACGTATTCAATGTAACCGACATGCATTTCGTCGTCCGTTTGTTCACCCCACTTAACCACTGCCTTTGGGTCGGGGTTTGCAGGATTTCCACTGCTGTTGTCGAACCAGCCAGTAAACCGGATCGTGTCTCCACGTCGCAGTGCCAGAGGTTGCACCAGCCGGTATAGCAGTTGCCAGTTGAAGTCGTAGTGTGGGACGTCCAACAATGTTGTTTTGTGAGTGCCCGAGAGAACCTCGTAGCGAGCTGCTTTGCCTCGCAAGTGCATATG
>JBPCVE010000043.1:0-4647 GCA_051010795.1 Rubripirellula sp. | reverse complement strand
ACAGCTCGTACATTGCACCTTCGGTTGTGACGCCACCCAACGGCACCATTCCCTCGGGGACACGTGTCAACGGAAATGCTCCCGTCATGCAATCTCCCACGGATGAACTCAACTTGAGCCAACGTGGCGCCTTTGCACCGGCAGCATCGTTCCAACCCGCGGCAGCCCGAGCACAACAGGGCAGCTTCCTGCCCCGCTCACGCGTTGCTAACTATCCCTACCAAAGTACCGCCAACCCTCAATATCAGGGACAAGTGCAGGGACAGGGACAATTGCAGCGACCAGCGACCCGACCAGCGCCCCGACCAGCACTTGGACCGGGTGGCATCCAGCAGCCGTACACGGAAAACGCAGCGAGAATCCCTCAGTCGATGTCTCCCCAGATTTGGGCTAATCAGCCCAACACTTCGTCAATAGTTCCCCAGGCGACAGTTCCCCAGGCGACGGTTCCCCAGGCGACGGTTCCACAGGCAGTTGTGCCGAATGCGGGCAACGCGAATGGTCAACAAACAGGCTTCGCGATCCCACCTGCTTCTCAGGCCACTTGGTTGGATCAGGCAACCGGAAGTTCAACTGCAAGACAGACTGGCTTCACACCTGCTACGACGAAATCGCGAGTGCAGCCAACACGTCTTGGGCAACAGTAAACAATCTCACGATTATGAAGAGAGGTGACCTGTATTCGCTTGAACACAGCTCACCAACGAGTACGGATTGCAAACAACATCGCATGCTGGTGGCAACACAACATGCGACCTCCAAAACTACCTTCCAACTCAGTCCTCTTTTGGATGGATCACGACATGCAAGTTAGCCGACGCTTTTTCACTGCCGTTGCCGCCTCAACCCTGGCATCCGCAGGTTTGGGCTGTGTCTCAGGACCGAGCAACAATTTGTTCTCAAAAAAACCTACTTCGGAAAATGGTTCGTTTCTCGACAGCATGCCGTTCGTGGGAAAAAAAGACAAGCTGCCTGAGCCTTATCCGAATCCGGTAAAACTGGCAGTCACTTGGACCCCCGACACCATCATTCAAACCGGCCGAACACCCACACGCGGTTTTGGAGGGCGGGTCTTCTTCTACGATGACAAGTCCAAGTCTGTGCCGGTTGAAGGCACGTTGGTTGTGCATGGTTTTGACGATTCTTTGGAGAACGAAGCGTCTGGTGCAAAGAGATACGAGTTTACACCCGAGCAGTTCACCAGACACTTCAGCCAAGGTGATCTTGGTGCTTCCTACAGCATCTGGATTCCATGGGATGCGATCGGTGGAGAGAAAAAACGAATTTCGTTGGTAACGTCATTCAAATCAACATCTGGCAAGCCAATTCAGGGTATCCCTGCAACGTTGATGTTACCGGGAAGCACACCGGCAGAGACGGAAGAAGACAGCCTCGCACGTCTGTCACCTCAATACCAGCAGTATGTGCAGGCTTCGAACACTGGCGGAACACGAAAAACAGGCCTGACGACGACGACGATTCGCCGCCCCGCTAATTCTCGTAGCCCACAAAACATGCCAACCAAACCCGCGATCAACATTCCCGGATACCAGCAATCCAAGACTCAGATCGCAACCGGGGGCCAAACACCATCGGTGTCCGTTGACATGCTGCAGAAGCCCTCGCGATCCAACGTGATGCCCGTCAGTGCACAGACTCCGGCATCACGACGCTAACGCGTGACTGCGTGAGTACCTGCTTCGTGAGTCCCTGCTTCGTGAACCCCGCTTCGATGACAGGGGGCACGTGGAGGTAAATGACAAGGACACCTCTGTTTGACAGGTCACGTTTACCACGTCACAGATACCACAGAACGCATCCGGTATCTGGTGCCGATGCACGCTCGAGTCATATTGCCTGCCTCGCATTGGCAGAGCAATCGCCATGCACCTTCTGGGTGACCTCAGTTCAGTTGAGCCATCGCGGCTACCATCAAGCCACCGCCAACGCCCGCCAGTATCGTTGAGGTGACAAAGAAACGCCACGTCTCACTCCAGTGCGTAATGGTGTAATACAACACGCCAAACACGGGGACGAACAAACAGATCAGACCGTTCTGCAAGGAATCCTTAAAAGCGTGCAGGATGATCATGAAATTCGCACCTGCCGAGATAGCGAAGAAAGCTGCTCCGGAAAGCACCAAAAAGAGGTGCATCGGATTGAAGCTGATCGTTTCATCCACACGTCGTGAGGCGTTGACGGCCAGCACGGCAATCAACAACCCGCTGCCAAGCATGAACAGCGCCAAAGCGAGTCCCCACCAAGGTAACCCCGCTCCGCGAAGCATTTTCTTTTGCAGATCAGCAGCTCGCTCCATATCGACCGCAGCTTTATCAAGAGCGAGGGTTCCATGGTCAATATCCACGCCAGCTGTCTTGTGTGCTTCCAACGTCGCTCCCGCTTCTTTGTGATAGCCGCATTTGGTGCACAGCACAGCGTTGCCCGGCATTTCTGCTCGGCAGGCCGGACAGACAGCTTCAACAGCCGCACTGAACCCTTCCTCGTCAAAAAGACCGGCCATGGAATCGTCCGCCGCTGCTACAGGCTGCTGAGTTGCTACAGGCTGTGCGGCTCCTCCCGCAGGAACTTTGAGCACTTGCTGACACCCCGGACACTTGACCGATTTACCCCTCATTCCGTCTGGAATACCGAGCGTCTTACCACACTTGCACTTGATTTGAATGGGCATCAGAAAAAGATCGTTGGGAAAATTGAAAGCAGAGGGTACAGGCATATGCCGATCCGGCACTGCTTGACAGTGTAATCCAATGCATGCCCGGCGTCTGCCAACGAAGACAGGACAACGGCAGACTCAACAAGTATTCAGCGCAACTTTTGTCTGAATAAGCCGCATAATTTGAATGAATGCGTTTCTGCCTCCAACGCAACTTGCTTGGCAAGCGTCTTCAGGACGTGGACCGAGCAGCCTGTGTGATGACGCAGGATTCCTGTGGGTCGGCTTTACCGCTAGCCGTTGGAAAGCCAGCTCGATAGGCTGACGTCATGAACTTTCTGTCCCATGCAATTCCGTACCTGACAAGCTCGAGCTTCGACAGTCCACTGCTGGCCGTATCGACAGGCATCCCCGACTGGCTGACGGTAGTCGATCGCAAAATCAGAGCACGTGGAAAATTGGCTGAACAGCATATCAACAGCGCCGACTCAGAACTGAGCGATGTCGCCAAGGGGATTCTGCTGCACATTTCGGACGATCGCTGGTTTCACGGGACTCAGGCATTCGTCGAAACCAACATGGAGTTAGCACTCCAGCTTCGCGATCAATTGCCGGGGGACGCTGGTTTTCGCCCCTCATTTGTGGGCCACATTCTGATCGAAATGATTTTGGATGGACTTTGGATTCGGGATGATCGCGCTCATGCAGAGGCTTACTACGCCGCCATTCGACAAGCCCCTCCGTCAACGATCGAGCGTTGCGTCAATGTGATCACCGGCAAACCGACCACCAAACTGGCTGCCGTCATCGACCGATTTGCCGAAATTCAGTTCCTCTATGACTATTTGGACCACGAAAAGATGCTGATGCGTCTCAATCAGGTCATGAGTCGGGTCGGCTTGCCCGCTCTACCCACCACGATGGTCAGGTGGCTACCCGAGGCTCAGGACTTGGTAGAATCACGGCGTCACCAGTTGCTGACACCGCCTGGAGACACGAATCACTTTCCTACTATCCCTGTCATTTAAAAGAGATTCTGGTTGCGATGAAATACGGAATGAACCTGCTGCTTTGGTCTGGCGAAGTCACCAGCGAGATGTTGCCAACCTGCGAGCAACTGAAAACTGCTGGTTACGATGGCGTTGAGTTACCAATGTTCAATTTGGAATTGGACTACAAGTCATTGGGAGAGAGTCTCGATTCCATGGGACTGGCTCGCACAGCCGTGACGATTCGGGGAGAAGAAGACAATCCCATTTCGCCGGATGCCAGCGTCCGAGCCAAAGGCGTTGAACTCACAAAACAGACCCTTGATTGCTGCGCGGCCGCAGGGGTGGAAACGCTAGTCGGCCCTTACCACTCAGCGTTGGGATACTTCAGCGGTGCGGGCCCCACCGAAGATGAATGGAAGTGGGGCGTTGATAGCATGCGGCAGGTAGCCGAACATGCGGGACAGGTGGGTGTAAAACTCGGTGTCGAAGCTCTGAATCGTTTCGAGTGCTACTTTCTCAACACGCATGGCGATTCCGCTCGCTTCGTTCGGGAAGTTGACCACCCAGCATGCGGGATGATGTACGACACGTTCCATTCCAACATCGAAGAAAAGTCCGTCACTGATGCGGTCAACGCTGGCGGAGACAAGTTGTTCCATATCCACATCAGTGAAAATGATCGCAGCACACCGGGTGAAGGTGCGGTACGTTGGGACGAGAACTTTGATGCCATCGTAAAGAGCGGCTATGACGGCTGGCTCGTCATCGAAGCGTTTGGCTTAGCGCTTCCCGAAATCGCAGCCGCGACCAAAATTTGGCGTCGGATGTACAAAGACGAAATCAGCTTGGCCACGGAAGGTCTGAATTTCATGAAAAGCGAAATTGAAAAAAGGCAAGCATGAGCAAGGATTGCGACTTAACGCCCGGCAGCGTCATGATGCTTTCGGGCGACCTGCTGTTTTGCTCGCGTGTGAAAGTGGC
>JBPCVE010000042.1:0-3884 GCA_051010795.1 Rubripirellula sp. | reverse complement strand
ATGGTCGTCAGTGAAAGGGCTGCACCGCATTGGTCTGGACGGCTCACCTACCTCTTTTCTACGCTCCTACACGCTTGTGAGTCCAGATCGTACGCTGGTCTTTTCTGGAATTACCAGCAATTGCCGGCTGGGGTCAGGCTACGCCTGTTCCCATCGTTGAGAGAAACTGTGCTGCTGCAACGCCCGTGGGGGTTGCTGGGGGCAGTGAACCTGTAGGGGAAACGGTTGACACCACACAAGTGGTTGGCTGCTGATAACCCGGTAAACTGGCTGCGGACAACGCGGTCAACAGTGTGCTTGGGCTTTCTGGTGATCGCTTCCGCGAAGCTGTGCCTGTTGGCTCGAGTACGGTTTCGGTTTGATGGCGACGGCTACTGACAGCGAACAAGCCATGCGAAAAAAGACAATTGTCCTGCCAAGGAACTTGATCATCGTGAATCAGTCATTCGCCTCACTGCCATTCGCCTCACTGCTCACTACGGTTTTGCTCATGCTGGTCTTGGAAGCTTCATCGGTGACTGCCAATGATCAAATCTTTTGCGTGACAACAAAAATCTTCGTGGGTGACGAAAGCGAACCGGTTTCGGAGCATCAGATCCTGTTTGACGAGGGCTTGGTCTATGATGTTCCTGTCATCAACCGTCGGTTCATTACGGTTTTTGATCCGGCCCAGAAACGGGTCACCCTGTTGGACCGTGACACGCAGGTGCAGACCTCGGTCAGCACCGATGATCTAATCAAGATCACTGCTCAAGCGAGAGCCGCCGTTGTTGATGACGAGCAGAAGAAGAAACTGGGGATGGACGCTGAGGTAAAAAAAATTGATCAGGGTACCGCTTACGCGATAAAATTTGCCAACTTGGAATACCGCACAACCACGCAGCGACCGGAAAGTTCCAAGATCGCTTCCGAGTATGCGATCTTTGTTGATCTGGCTTCCAGACTTAATCTCGTTCGGCAGCTTGGACCGCCCCCGTTCGGACGGATGAGTTTGCATCAGAAAATTGCTGCTAACGGTGAGCTGCCGCTGGAACTGACTTTGACAATCAAGGGCAGCAAGCAGAGTGAACAATATCGGTCGACCCACTCGGTCGGTGGGGTCGCTGATCCAGAACGTCAGGCGATTAATGAAGTCCGAGGCTTCTTGACGTTGTATCGACAAGTTGAGCTAAAAGCATTTCCGAAGTAGGGAAATCAGCTCAGGCGGCAGTTTGGTTTTTGCACTGCAAATAAAAGGCGTTGGATGCTCTCCATTGTTCTCTCGTTCTGGGGATGCCGTTCTCTTGTTCTGGGCATGCCGTGAATGCTGAACAGTGGATGACGGTAAGTTTCTAGCACTACTACTACTACTACTACTACTACTTCTTCTGTCGTTGTTTTGCGTCGGCTCGACGCTTGATGATCCCTGCAAGCTTCTTTTTTTCTGCCGCTAAGACCTCGGGTTTGATTTTCGCCGGTTGCACTTCTTTTAAGTCGACGACTTCTTCAGGCTGAAGTTCCCTTAACTGGAGATTGCGGTACCAAACAGGATCTCCGTGATCTTGCAGACTGAGGTGCGCGCCACGGGCATCGAGATTGCCTCCGCGTTGTTTCAGCATCTCAACATTGGAGGCCCACTTAGGATCCTGATAGTCGAGGTGAATGACTTTCTCACCGTTGAGCCAATGTTGTACAAGCGTTCCTTTGCAAATGATGCGTCCCGTATTCCACTGTCCGACTGGCTTGGTGTTGTCTCGTGAGGGTTGCATGCAAAAGTAGAGCGATGCTGCGCTTGTCCGGGGGTTTTTCCCATCCGGATGCACATTGTTGTCCAGGATCTGGTACTCGTATTGTGTCGGGCGATAGTAGATGCCGCTGTTGCTGCCTTTACCGACCTTCCATTCGAACCGGAGTTCAAAATCATCAGGCATTTTTTTGCCCATGTAAACGAGACTGCCGCCTTTGCCCTGTCTGGAGATGACGCCCGATTCGATTTGCCAGTTACCATTGTGGTTCCATTTATCGAGGGTGTCTCCTTTGCTCAACGCTTCGAAAACGCCTTTGGCCTGATCTGTCCGGGCCGAATCACTTTCGTCCGCAGTGGCAGTCGCTGTATACAAGACGCTTGGTGCGCAAAACAGGGTGAACGCAATCAGGCAGCGGAAAGATAGGCTGAGAGCACGAATGGTGAGATGGCAGTTGTGCACGGAAAGATGCGAGGGCATGATGGGTTGGCTCCCAGGTGAGTGGTTCTGGTGGTCCGTGGTTAGCAGTCCCCTAGCTTAATTCAACTGCGACTTTGAATTTGGCAACCGGGTGTGTCATTTTTAGGTTATTGCTTTTTTGTCTGGTTGTTCGGCTCAGGGCGTGACCTTCACAGTAACTTCAAGACGTTAGTTTCGTAAGTGAAATGACTGGTGAGTGAGCCTTACAGGTACTGATGGGGTCAGCTTCTCAGTCATGGGGTATTTGGGGGCGTATGCGCATGGTGAATTCGATTACACTGTGGCCGAGGCACTGGAAGGGAACCTAAATTCGGTGTCATGTATCGTTTGCGCCTTGCTCGATGTGTGATTAAGCCTGTGACCGTAGCCCCTGACGAAAGCACGTCCTGATTTCCCAACCTTTTGGGCTGGTCAGCATTGAGTTTAATGGTAGGAACTCAGGTGGCAGAGTTCAGGTTAGCCTAGAAACGTAAGGTGCCACCAAGGTGGCTGGAAGGCACTCGCCAACTCGAGCGTCCTGCTGCCGTTTTTGTCCCGCTGCCGCGTTTGGTAGTACAAAGAAAGAGATCAACGTGAAAATCAAATGTCCTGCGTGTAGCGCCGTGTTGCAAGTCGATTCATCGATGTCGGGGCAGGTGGTCGATTGCGAATGTGGAAAAAAACTTAGAGTGCCCGAGCTCAAGGGGAGCACCGATGCGTCGGCTCCCTCACCAGACTCACGCTCTGGAGGACTGGGGACCGCGGGACCTGCAGTTGATCCTTCGTCAAATCCGCCGCAAAGCACTGCTCCAAGCACTGCTCCAAGCACTGGACCGCGTACTGGTGTTGAGCCTCCAAAGCAAAACCCATTCACGACGACTTCAAGTGAAGTTAATCCGTATGCGGCATCGAATAGTCCGTACGGTGGCACCAACCAGCCTGTCCCCGTGCAAACGGGCGGGGATCAGGGGCTGGCGATTGCATCTTTGGTGCTTGGGATCTGTTCGTTGACTCTTGTTTGCTGCGGTGGTTTTTTGATTGGCATTCCTGCTGTGATTTGTGGGGTTATCGCTATCAAGAAAGCGAATCGTGGTGAGGCGACTGGAAAAGGAATGGCCATCGCAGGTGTGACAACAGGGGGGATTTCGTTGGGGCTGTTTGTCGCCTACCTCGTGTTGGTTATCTTGAGTGAGTTGGTCGGTTGAGCTCTGGGGAATCCCAAGCTATCTCTGGGCGATGTTTCGGCGGTGAACGACGATGAACGACGATGGGTTCGTTTCACCGTGGCATGAATGGGTGTAGGATAAAAATACAATACCGCTTCTGCCTGGAAGTGCCGATTTGAATAGCATTATTAAATAGCGATCATTATGAAAATTAAATGTCCGTCCTGTCAGGCTGTTCTCAGTATCCCGCCAGCGGCAGCTGGGAAGCTGGTGAAGTGTCCTTGCGGTACACAGTTGCGTGCCCCCGCAGGTGGTGCTCCGAAATCACAGCCCGGTGGCGCCTCTGGAGCCGCTGCAGGTCAAGTAGCTCCGCGCCGGCCGGCCGCACCCGCGGCAGTCGACGCAGGACTGTTCGATGAGTTGACCGAGGGTGATCTTGAGCCGATCAGCCACGCTGGCATGCCAGCAGCTGCGGTGGGCGTATCCGGGAACACAAGCAAGCTGCTGCAGGAGCATGCCGCGACAGCGGGAGGCG
>JBPCVE010000041.1:0-2521 GCA_051010795.1 Rubripirellula sp. | reverse complement strand
CCGCACCACAGCACCTGATGGATGATTACACCGTCATGCCACTGCAGATCTATAACTGGACGTCACGTCCTCAGGAAGAGTTCCACAACATCGCTGCTGGCGGGATCGTGGTTCTTTTGGCCATCCTATTGAGCTTCAACGCAGTTGCAGTTCTCATCCGCCATCGAATGCAAAACAAGCTTCAGTAAACAAATTGCGAACCCAAACTTCCGGATCAAAATCGCATGAGCAATGCTGTCACAACCCCGCCGCACGCCACGAGCCCGCCGCTCCGCGCGAAACGCACTCCACAAATCCCTCCGACCGCGTCGCAAATGAAAACCGAGGAGAAGAACCCCACGCCTGCTTGTAACGCGATTGAGATGCAAGAGCTTTCATCGTGGTACGGCAGTTTCCAAGCGCTTAAATCGATAACACTGGACGTACAGAAAAACAAAGTCACCGCTTTCATTGGGCCCAGCGGGTGCGGTAAAAGCACGTTGTTACGTTGGATCAATCGCATGAATGACACCATTCATTCAGCACGTGCCACCGGTCGTTTGCATCTGGGGAACTTGGATCTCCTGGCCAACACAACCGATGTCGTTGATCTTCGTCGCAAGGTGGGCATTGTTTTCCAAAAGCCCAATCCTTTTCCGAAATCAATTTTCGATAACGTTGCGTTCGGCCCACGTCTTCACATGAAATTGCGTCGGAGCGAACTCATGGATATTGTGGAATGGTCCCTACGTAAAGCGGCTGTTTGGGAGGAGGTCAAAGATCGGTTGCATGCCCCTGCCCTGGGCCTCTCTGGCGGGCAACAGCAGCGACTTTGTATCGCTCGTACCATCGCTGTGGGTCCTGAAATCCTGCTGATGGACGAACCGTGCAGCGCTTTAGATCCTGGCAGTACCTTGGCGATCGAAGAGTTGATGAACGAACTCCGTCATCAATACACCATCGTGATTGTTACACACAACATGCAACAAGCATCAAGATGCAGCGATAAGACAGCATTCTTTTTCGAAGGGCAACTGGTCGAAATGAATGATACTCAGACCATGTTCACCAATCCAAACAGCAAACGCACTGAGGATTACATTAGCGGCCGATTTGGCTAAACGAACTTTTTGATCAGCTCTCAACACCCCTTTTCTCCGGCAAGAAGCGCGACATGACCAAACACCTTGACCGGGAACTTGACTCCATCCGCAGTGATTTGATTGCTCAGTTTGGCTTGGTTGAGCAAATGATTCTCACTGCCGTAAGGGCATTAGCGGAACGTAGAGCAGACCTTGCAAACGAAGTGATCGACCAAGACGCAATCATTGATGCCAACGATATCAAGTTTGAGGAGGAATGTCTCAAACTACTTGCATTGCACCAGCCTGTAGCTTCCAACATGCGTTGGCTCTTCACCGTGGTTAAAGTCAATAATGAACTTGAACGAATGGCAGACCTTGCCTGCAATATTGCTGAGCGTGCCAAGTCAATCAAACAGTATCCCTTGTTTCCTGTCCCGGAAGAACTTGATGAGATGGCGGCAGGTGCCACACGAATGGTTAAAAATGCCCTGGACTCATTCATTGAAGGCGATGTCGAAAAGTCTCGCGCGGTGATCGCGGCAGACGATCAAGTTGATCGCACGAATCGCATCGTCATTGATCTATTGCACGAACTGATGAGGGACAACTCTGATTACATCGCACCAGCAGTACATTGTTTCAGTGCATCTCGCCATCTCGAACGGATCGCTGATCTGGCAGTCAACATTTCCGAGGAAGTGATCTATCTGGTGACGGGGGACATAGTTCGGCACCAGCATGGTGAGAGCGAAAACCATTCGACCGAAAATTCGTGAGGTCGGTCCCTGAACCTAAGCCAGCGTTACCTCAGAGTGCAACGCACCCGAATCCTGAGAATTCCACCGCGAGTGGGCCCCGTGACCCGTTGTTACTCTGCAATCCTTCACCTATCGGTGCATGAGCGATTAGTGGATGAACATTCGTCGCGCAATTCCAGCGATGAAGTGGTACATTAAATTCCACGAAACAAGAATGCTCTCCCAATCTGGCGCCGGAATGCACACCTCGCTCTCATCGTTGACGATCAGCACCCTGATACTGTTCTTTTCATGGCAGCTGAGCCTTCCCAATTCAAGCCGGGCAACTGCGCCGCAGCCTCCGCAAGAAGTCAGGAACGTACTGTTCATCATTGCAGACGACCTTCGAGCTAGCGTGCTGGGATGCTATGGCGATCCATTCTGCAAGACGCCCAACATCGACAAACTGGCGCGTTCCGGGATGCTATTCGAGCGTGCTTATTGCCAAGGCACTTCATGTGGCCCCTCACGCCGGTCACTGATGTTCAGCCGTTATCAGGGCACTGGCAAAGTCAACATGGGCCAGTACTTCCGCGAAAACGGCTGGTACACGGCGCGTGTCGGCAAGATTTACCACATGCGCGTTCCAGGTGATATCATCGCCGGCACGAATGGCGAGGACATTGCATCCTCGTGGACCGAGCGTTTCAATTCACCCGG
>JBPCVE010000040.1:0-21097 GCA_051010795.1 Rubripirellula sp. | reverse complement strand
GATTATCTCTGAGTCTTGGCCTGGTTGTTCTCACCTTGTTGCCTCTTTCCGGCCAAGAGAAAAAAACGGAACAGGTGAGTCCGAATTTCATGGACCACGTGTTGCCCATTTTTCGCGAGCATTGTCTGCAGTGTCATAACGCGAACGACGCCGAAGCAGGGCTTGCGATCGACAGCTACGGGGCGTTGATGGAGGGCGGTGGTAGTGGCGATGTGGTAGCGAATGGAGATGCGTCCGCAAGCACGTTGTATCTTGTGATGACTCACGCTGAAGAACCAACGATGCCGCCCAACCAGGAGCCGATTTCCAAGGAGAAGTTGGAAATCATCAAAAAGTGGATTGATGGTGGTCTGTTAGAGAATAGCGGCAGCAAAGCGAAGAAACGAAAAGGCCCATCGCTAAGTTTCACCGCGATGGAGGGGGGAAAGCCATCCGAAATTGTCATGCCGGAAAGTTTGTGGCGGGTGCCCGTGGTTGTATCAGGACGTGCCGCTGCGGCATCTGCATTGGCCGCGAGTCCTTGGGCACCGCTGGTTGCTGTTGCTGGTCAAAAGCAGGTTTCCCTGTATCACACGGAAACAGGTCAGCTTGAAGGTATCATTCCTTTCCCTGAGGGAATCCCGCAGGTTCTTACATTCAGCGTGGATGGTGGGTATCTGCTTGTTGCTGGGGGAACGCATTCATCCAACGGAGTCGCATCGGTATACGATGTGAAGACAGGTGAGCGGGTCATCAAGGTTGGAGACGAGTTGGACACCGTGTTTGGTGCGGACGTCAACGATAACCTCAGCAAGATTGCTCTCGGCGGACCGCAAAGACTTGTCCGCATCTTTGATACTGCATCTGGTGAATCACTCTTTGATCTGAAGAAACATACCGACTGGGTCTACACCGTCGACTTCAGTCCCGATGGGGTTCTGGTTGCCTCCGGTGATCGTTCAGGAGGGCTGCACGTCTGGGAAGCTGATACCGGGCGTCTTTACTTGGACTTGGTGGGACACAAAGGCGCGATTCGGGGACTTTCATGGCGAGCAGATTCGAATGTTCTCGTCAGTGCCAGCGAGGATGGCACCGTTAAATTATGGGAAATGAATAACGGAAAGCAGCTGAAAAGTTTCAGTGCTCATGGTGGAGGTGCAACTGGTGTGGTGATGGCCAGAGATGGTCGAATGGTCACCTCAGGCAAAGATAAAACAGTCAAGCTGTGGAATGCAGATGGTGGAGCGATTGCCACCATGCCAGCGTTTGCAGAGCCTGCGTTAGAAGCCGTGATCACCCATGATGGTTCACGGGTCATTGGTGGCGATTGGTCAGGGCGAACGGTGATGTGGGAGGTCGCTGATCCCAAGAAGTTCGTCGAGCTACGGGCAAACCCACCTCATCTCGAACAGTACAAGGCATCCGTTGCCGAGCAAATCGCGAAGCTGACTGCCGATCTCGCCGCGGCTACCACTGCAGAAACCGCACAGCAGAAGCAAGTTGATACTGGGAAGGCGGCTCATGCTGGAATGACGGCAAAACTGGCTGAAACCAAGGCAGCACTGGCGAAAGCTAACGCTGACAAAGCTGCGAGCGAGAAAGCGATGGCTGAGATGCTGACGCAGAAACTGGCTGCTGAAAAAACGTTGGCAACAGGTAAAGCATCGATGGCGATGTTAGTGAAGCAAATTGACGAGGTGCAGGCCTCCGTCAAGGCCCAGCAGACTTTGGTTACTCAGGCGGTTGCACGGCGTGAAAAAGCAGGCACCGACAAGGTTGCAATTGAAGGGCAGCTCGCGAAAGTGAAGCAACAGAATGAACAACTCAAGGCTGTTGCCTTGGCTTCGCTGTCACGACTTGCGAAACGAGATGTTGAGATCGCTGCGATGAGGCAGGCAGCGAAAAACGCGGAGTTGGCTGCCGATACTGGTAGAAAAGTTGCAGAGACCGCAATTGCTCAGCTTGGCAGTCAGGCAGCTGAACTCGGGAAAACGATACTGACGCTCCAGAAAGAAGTTGGGACTGCAACTGAGCAGCAGAAAAAGGCAGGTGTAGCTGAAACTGCTGCTGTGGCAAAGATCAGCGTAGCGTCCAAAGCGATAGCTGCCGCGACTGCTGCGGTTGCGACGGCCAAGCAACAGTTGGGTGCGGCGAAGGACGATGCGGAAAAGAAGGTTGCCGCAGATCTGGTTGCGAAATTGGAAGATGACTTGGCGAAAGCAAATACCCAAGCAACAGAGGCGAAAAATCTTGCTGCTGACCAGAAAATGGTTGCCGCAAATGCGACCAAGGCAATTGCTGAAGCTAATGCCAAGCTGGTTAGTGTTTCCGCTGAAAAGGCTGCAGTGAATAGCAAGGTTGAGCCACTGAAGAAACAATTGGCGACGCATGTTACCGCCAAGGGTGCTGCTACGAAACAGATGAAAACGTATGACGAACAGTTGGCACAAGTTGCTGGCGAGTTGGCAACTGCGAAGAAGGCAAAGGATGAAGCAGTGCAGAAAATGGCGTTGCTTGTCAAAGAGATTGCTAAGTTTACTGCCCAACAGCAGGCAGCAGTAGCAGGCATTGGCCGCGAAGAGGCGGCGAAGAAATTGGGTGAAGCTAAGATTGCTGAAATGACTGCTGCACTCGATGCAGCAAAGCCAAAATTGGATGCCAGCCGAAAGCTCGTCGAGCAGACTGCAGCTACTCTTGCTGCTGTAATGGCAAAGCTAAAAGCGCAGCCTGCAGTAGTTGCTAAGCACGTTGCAGCCATCAAACAGATGACCGCAGCAGTTCCCTCTGTGGAAAAGCAGATCACAGCTGCGAAAAAGACAACGGATGAAGCGGTAGCGGGATTGGCAACCATGCAGACAGCCACGGGTGTGGCACGTAAGAATCTTGCAGATGAGACAGCTGTTCTTGAAGGGATCGATTCTGAATTGGTAGCCTTCAAGCAACAAAACGCAAAGTTGGCTGCAGAGTTGGAAGCGACTGCTGCGACCGCTGCCGCAAAGCGGAAGGATCTGGAACCTGTTCAGGCCACTCTGACAGGAATCGAGACTGCGGTCGCTGCACGCGAAGCTCAGATCAAGCAAATGGCTGATGCTATGGCCAAGCTTAAGGCCGAGCTGGAAGGCTTGAATAAGGCACAAACCGCGGACCAGGGCAAACTGAACGAAGGTCGCTCGAAATTGAATGACTTGGAAGCGGCGGCTGAGCAGGCCGAAGAGGCGGCTCAGGAAACGAAGGACAAAGTTGAATTTTTCCGCTCGGTTTACGGTGCCTGATGATGGCCTGCTTGTGAGCAGACAGGACGATTGAGATTAACCATCAGGGCCGGTGGTTCGAATGCCTCGCGGGAGAAAAGTCCTACATTGGACCCCTGTCCGGAGCGGTGGAACTTGGGGTGCGTGGACTTAGTCTGTTTTCCAGCTGTTCGACGATTGAGTGGCTGGAAAGACGCCTATTTCGTTGATCAATGTCTGGAATAGCGGTCCACCGCAAGGTTTGCCATCAGCAACAGTCGGCTCTCAGATTACGCCGATCTTAACGATTGGTCGAGGTTTTTACGCTGTTTTCCGGCGTCGGGGCCGAAATCGGCAACCATGTTCTATGCTTTTGCTGTCACTACTTGCGGTGTTTGCGTAAACTGTAGAGGCCTGGATCTTTCAGGGAAGAGCAGTGCTTTGAATCGCCCAAAGGTTGCTTTTCCTGCGTAGAAGGATCGTGTCGGGTCGCTTCTTTTCTCCTCTCAGCCAGACGCATGCGATTCTTGTCTCATCATCGCAGATTCGAGCAGAAAACGCGTTTGTCGCGTGGTGGAAGAAAATATGGACATTCGCAGATTGGTTTTTTAGGCAGATCCTGCTGTTTTGTCCGTGAATTGTTTTGGCCGATCGCCTTACTCTGCTTGGGGCTTTCTGCAGGTGTTGCTGGTGCACAGCCACCTGGAACGACTCCTACTCGGGATGTCTTTTCGCAGCAAAAGGAGGGAGTTGATGCGAGTGGTTTGCCCATTCGCGCTTTCATGTTCTTAAGTGAGTCGGACAACGTCGTTCTGATGCCCGGGTTGTCTTGGGAGGAATTCGAGCGGCTGTCGAATCCTGATTCGGTCGTAGATTCAAACCAGCAGTTATTCAGTTTTCAGTCACTAGTGATCAAGGGTGAGGTTGAGGCGGAGCGATTTGAGGGTGAGGTGTCGCTGAGCATTCTGGTCGCGCCAAGTCAGGGTCAGTGGATACGCATCCCTTTGCAAATGGGAAATTTCCATCGTTTGAAATCGCCCAACATCACTGGGATCGAAAATTACTTCATGACACTCACGCCTGATGGTAGTGGGCATCTCTTGCTGGTGAAAACTGATCAGCAACAGGAAGTGAAATTGCGGATGGAAGTTTCTGCGCGAGTCGTGGCCAGCACGGTTGCCAAGACACTCAATTTCAAGTTGCCCGGGTGCCCTGAATCGAGAGTCGATTTGACCGTAGGTGCAGTTGGAGTTGAGGGTGAGATTCTTGGTCGGGGTGATGAGGTTTTGGAGACGAAAGTTGTGCCGGGGGAGGGCACGAATTTCCAGATTGAGTGCGGAGGCGGCAATTATTCCTTGCGTTGGGGAAGTTCGTCACGCACAAAAGATGATACAGCTCTCCTGGAGGTTGAAAGTCGTATCAATGTTCGTTGGGACTCACCTCAGGATCCATTGATTGCTGACTTTTTATTGACGGTTGAGAACGTCCGCGGCTCGATAGATTCTTTTCAATTACGCTTGCCGCCCGGTGCGGTCGTGCTTGATTCTTTGCGATTAGGTGACAGTGGCCGGACGATTGATTTGGGTGAGCCCGTTCTGGGCAGAGATGAGGAGATTCGCGACGTCATTATTCCTGCAGCAGAACGAGGATCTCGCATTGACCTCAGTTTTGAATTGCAGCTGCCAAATGATAATGCGTCTGAATCGAACCCACTTGATTTCCACGTCGCGGAGGTGGTCGGATCACTGCGGCACAAAGGCGTGATTGCTGTTGAGACGGGAAGCGATTATCGGTTGCGATGGCTTAGTAGCCCGTGGGTTGATCGTGTGATCGGTGAATTGGGTGAGGATGCTGTTAATTCAGGTCGCACGTATGAGTTCAGATTTGAACGTGCTTCGTTCGAATTGCCGCTTTATCTGGGTGAAAAAGGTCGGCAATTGCGAATGACAAGCAATTCGATTCTCGATGTTTATGACGCGACTGCCAATCTTGACATGACCATTTCGATCAACGGGCAAGTGTCCAAGGGGCTTCTACAATTCAATGATGCAGGTTGGCAGATCAGGGAGATTCAAGACTCTGAGACTGGAGAGTTGCTGGATCTGTTTGAAGATGATGATCGTTTTTTGAACATGCGAAATGTCGGAAATGGCGATCTGTCCCAGATCAGGATTTTGGCAGAATTGCAATTGAACCCAGAAAATGGAGATGTCGGCTTCTATCTGCCGACAGTGACTGATGTCGATGGTGCAGCGAGAGTTCAAAAGGCCACACTTGATATCAAGAGTACTGGGCGTTCAATGTTGGTCGTTGATCTTGCTGCTTCGGTGGGATTGACGCGTGGAATCGTTGCCGGAGCGGACGTGTCCGTGGCCAAATCATCCATGATCAGTTATCAGATTCAGACACAGGAAAAACGTCCCAAAGTGGTTGGTGCATTGGTCGCTCAACCACCCAGAATCAGTCTCGCCAGTGAGGCTGTGATCGAACTCTCAGGGAATCAGTTGAGAACGGATGTGGATTGGACAGTGACTTCCTCGTTGGATTTGGAAGGGAGTTTATTTGTCCGTATTCCAGATGCCAGCAGGCCAGCGACTCTGAATGAAAATGGAGATTCGATTGGTTCAGTGGCACAAGAGGGTGGCAATGAGGACACCCAAGCACCCGATGACGCGGAAGATAATTCTGGGGGTGCCAAAGAACCGCTCGGTCCTAATCTTGACGAACCGTGGGTGGTGAGTGTCAATGGTGCACCGGCGAAACTTAAATACGTTGATGGCGACAGGTATGAGTTGATATCAGAGCGACTCGCCATGAATACGATGGAAATTACCTGGCGTCGTTTACAGGATTTGAACGCTGCTGTTGGTGATGGCGCTGTCATTTCTGTGCCCCTGCCAAGTCCTGGTGTGCTTGATGTCACGATTCGTGGCAGCATGGGTGTCACGTTGAGAGGGGATCAGGGGTTTGATCTGGTTTCGGCAGATCGACAGAGACAGAAGCGTCTTGATTTAGTGACTTTTCCACGTGACCCTCTGCGTCTCAAACTATTGTCACGATTGACCAGTCAAGAAGAGTTGACAGTTCAGAAAACCATATTGCGGACCGTCGTAGGCAGAAACCTGCGTCACGAAAGTGTGTACGCGAAAGTACAGGGTGGAGGCCGATTCCAGGTGGGTCTGCCATCGGATGTCGTTGATGTGTCTGTTCAAGCCTTCATTGATGGCAAACCACGTACAGTTCGACGTGAAGAAAATACTCTTGTCGTGTTGCTACCCAATGACAGGGAAGCCCATGTGGTCGATTTGCAGGTCTGGATCGCGCGAGAGACACCTGCATCGTTTTCGAATATCAAGCCTTTGCTTCGATTGCCATTCGGTGTTGGACGCGTTTATTGGCAGATCGTCGCACCATCAGACGGGCATGTTTTGTGGGCGTCACCAACTCTAGGGCGGAGCATGAGTTGGCGTTTTGATCGGTGGAAACTATATCGACAGCCGAGTCATGATGATGTTCGGCTTCTGCAACTCGTCGATGCGACTTCAATTTCGATGCCACCCGGTAACCGATACCTGTATATCGGATCCGATCTACGTTCATTTGAGGTTGTGATTGTTTCGCGTGTAGTACTGTGGGTGCTGATCGGTTCGATTGTATTGCTTGCGGCTGTTGTGTTGACAAATTTTCCGAAGTCACGCCATCCTTTGACTGCGGTGGTGCTTGCGGTGATGTTTGGAGGCTTACTTGCGATTGCTCCGGATGCAGCTGTTTTGGCAGGCCAGTTTGGAATCATCGCGTTGGTGCTGGTTGTTGTGATGATCGCTGTGCGTGTGTTGGTTTCACCCGCCAAGAATGGACGCGTATTTAATTCCTCTGTGATCACAGCGGATCAACCTCGCCCACCATCAACCCGATCTTTGGTGCCTGCAATTGCAGAAGATCCGGGCGTCACTGCGACAGAGGCCTTGGCTGAACCGGCGCCCACCGAGGTGACCACGTGAGTCACTTTACACGCTGCCAAAATCGAGACCGGCGTGATTCAGAATTGCAACTGATGACTGGATCTCTTCGTGCTGATAAAGCCCCATGTGCGATTCGGAAGATTCCTCTTGGGACCTCGGTGAATCGCCGTTGTCTTGTTCTCATTCTCATTGTTGCACCCATTTTTGGGTGGGTTGGACTGTTTAGCAGCTCGTTAAAATCAGCGGTGGCGCAGGATGTAAATGAATCTGAGAACGTTCGGGAAGTCGCTGGGCAGAACCAGAAAACAGAAGGTGATGACAGCCGTGCCACCGCTGGAGCCGCTCAGGAAAATGTGAATGGACAACCGGCAAACGCAAAGTTGTGGCTGCCAGCTGTGCTCCCAGATGGTCGCCGAATCACACCGATTGGTATGTACCAGTCTCAAATGGATGAGTTGGTGCCGAAAAATTACCATCCTGTTTCGTTGGAGCAACTCAATCTTGCAATCGCAAAGTGGACTGCACGAGCTACTGATGATCAGACCAGTCGGTTAAAGGGTGCTGTTTATTGGGTACGGGTTGTCGGTGATACTCTTGTAAGTGAGAAGAGTATTCTGGGTATCGAATCTGATCGCACCGACCAAGTCCGGCGATCGCTGGGAAAGGTCAATCTGGCTATCGAACAGCCACCGGGGTTTTCACCAGGAAACAACACAGTCCCATGGCTGGAATCAGAGCCCAATGGAAATCTTGTGGCCGTGTTTCGCGGTGATGAAGTGCCAGGTAGTAGTTCGGAGATCCGGTACTCTTGGAATTTACGGGGTACTAAGTCTGCAAATGGTTATTCCTTTGACTTGAAAATTCCGCGAGCTCCACAGGCCAAGTTTTATTTATCTATGCCCAGGGGTACCTCGCTGCGTACTGATCAGGGAGTCTTGAGGGTTCGCTCAGGACCCCCGGATGAAGCAAGTGACTTCACGTTCCGGGAGCTTTCTGAGGCGAATGAGTCGAATTGGGCAGTCGATGTAGATTGGTACGAGCTTGATGCGGGTGGGCTTGATGCGATCACCATTCATACTCAGGTCGAGTCAGTGAATTCAGCCCCCGGCAGTTTCATTATTAGACGTTCTGAAATGCAGTACGAAGCCGAGCGTCGGGGTCTGAAATGGGCATGCAAAATGGCCGTCCAAGTATCTGAGGCGTGGCAGTTCCCCGAACTATTCATTGGAGATGCAACCGTTACCACGATTGAACTTGGTGGTGAGCCACTGCCGTTCTCAAAATCTGAAACAGCTGATCGTCAAGGTTACTTGCAAATCAAGTTGCTGAGTGACGTTGTGAATGAAACGGATAAGTTACTGAATGTGGTTGTGCGGGGGCACAGTCGTTGGGAAAGTGCGCAGGGTTGGTGTGAGCTTCCGATGCCGATTTGGGTCGGCGATACTGTTGCGCACGCAACGGTGGTTGATGAAGCTGTTCTGTCGGTGCGAGAACCGTTGCACATTCTGAATTGGAAATTACCAGAGCATTGGCAGTGGGTCAGCCAAGGCATTGAGGCCGACGTCACAACCGTCACTGTGAGAGGGCCAGCGATCACGTCTGAATTTGATGGTGGTGCGTCGAAGTCCAGGAATAGTTTGTTTGCTAAAAGCCGCTGGTCACGTATTCAGTTGACGAATCAGGCAATCTTTACCCAGAGCGAATCCGCGCTGCAGTTCAACGTGGTTGATGGCAG
The DNA here is from genome assembly GCA_051010795.1 of Rubripirellula sp. Taxonomy (GTDB): domain Bacteria; phylum Planctomycetota; class Planctomycetia; order Pirellulales; family Pirellulaceae; genus Rubripirellula. The sequence continues at coordinate 12,191 of JBPCVE010000040.1, read as the reverse complement.
ATTGCAGGCCAAAGCAAGGATTGAAATCGGAATCGATTCGGATCGAGTTGAGCCCGTCGGGTTGCTTGTGCAAGGGGGGTGGGTTTGTGAATCACTCACTCTCCAGCATTCAGGTCGGGTCATTGAGAACCCGAGGATTCGGGCGGGCGAAATTGTGTTTTGGCCAGAGAACCAAGATATTAAAAATGGCACAATCCTGATTGAGGCTGAAGGCAGCACTGATCTGATTCAGGAAAGCAATGCAAGACGGAGATCTGCGAACAATCCAATTAGGAATTTGAACTCAGAGAGAAAAAATATCACAGCTGCCAATTCTGCGGGGAAAGAAGGGGAAAACGGGAATCGTAATCCGGATACGAATCGAGCGATGGCGACGCGTGTACCCGCAAGTTGGTTTTTGAGATCAAAACAGGCTCGCGGGAAAGTGATTGCTGCTGTAACGCCCCCCAAGGACCTGAACTGGAGTGGTGAAGTGGCGTTGCAACGCGGTTCGTTCGATCCGGAGTTGCTGACACAGCAGCAACAAGCATTCTTTTCGAATTTGAGTTCTGAAACACTTTGGTTTGAGCCTACTTCGGGGCGCACACCCGAATTGCTGTTGTTGAAGCCAAGTGTTAGTTTCAATGCTGCAACATCCTTCGATGTCAGGCGTCTTGGTGAAGAAAATTTTGAGACGTTGGAGATTGAAATTCAGTCGGATGGTTTGTTTCGAGAACGATTGCAAGTCCAGACTGGAAGCTTGGAGGGACGTGGTGAGTTTCTGTGGTCTATCAGTGACAGTGCTGATGGATCCACGATTGGTTTGCCAGCATCAGACGTTTCCGAAGTAGCTGGTGCTTACTCAATTGACCTTTCAGAACGAAACTTGCGCGGTCGGAAGTTGATAGCCCGCCGAACTTATAAGACCCCTGCTTCCATCGAAATGCAGTTGCCCATTGTCAGTGGGGCATCATCACAGAATGCCATCGCGACTATTGGTGAGGGGCTTTTGGTCAGTCAGAAACCACCTGACGTTCAACGCGTTCCAAGACGGACGTCAGCTTGGACATCGGAAGCAAAAAGCTCAGATAATGAGCTTGATAGTGATCTGAATATAGCGGTCAACGAAAGTGATGTTGAAGTCGCAACCGTCGATGGCAGTACACAACTCAGGTATGACGCCATACAGTCGTCTTCGATCACGGTGCGAAGGTCGGATGTGAATCCGAGCGTGACCATTGTTTGGCGAGAGCAGATTCGCGTTGAAGCATCCAGTCGTGGTACTGATCGCATCGAAGCGACGTATCGCGTCTCTCCCACCACGCCCCTGATTGTTTCGTATGAGCCCGAATTGCAGTTGGAATCGGTAATCCGCGATAATAAGCCAGTCGATTTGATGTCGGTGCAGCGGAGACCTTTGATTCTTGAGCCACGATCCGATACCGAGACAATTCAGGTTGTGTGGAATCGTAGTCAGTACGGTCCAAGTTGGATGCGAGAATGTAGTCTGCCTCTGATTGATGTGTCCGGAACTGTACTTAAATCGGAGTACCGTCTGGTGGCTGCTTCTGACACGTTTGCCCCACTTGCATTGATCAGGGGTGAGCAGGGAGGGCAGGGGATTGCCGCCGTGATTGCCATGCAATCTGGGGAATCAACGACTTTGGTCCGTCGTAATATCGCATTGGCAATGGGTTGGTTATTTGCGCTGTTGACCTTTGCGGTGTGCTGGTTCATTGCAGAGCGATCACCTTCTGTTGTTGCTGGTATTGTTGTTGTCTTTACAGGTGTTCTCTTCCTTTGGTGGCCTTGGAAGATCGCTGTGATTGGCTGGTTCATTGTTCCGGCGATTACCGCGGCGTTGCTGGCAACGAGTCGTCATTGGTTGTGGTTTGGCCAATCTGGTAGCGAGCCATCGAAAATTGAGGGCGGGACATTGGTTGGGTCGAGGGATGCGTCGCATGATTTTTCGCTTGACACCGCAGCCAGAGTGCTGGGGTTGTTGATCGCGATTTCACTCTTCTTTTCGGCGGTAGTTGTTGCGCAGGAAAGTGGGGCAGAGTCGGTGGACAAAGAGCCTACGGCTGGCAGTGTCACTGATGTCAATGTATTGGTGCCGATGGACAAGGACGGAAAACATCTCGGCTCGATGGTTTACATTCCGGGAAAGATATACTCCCAGTTATTTCAGCGTGTTAATCGTTCGGAGCCAAAAGATGCCCGCATCGCCGTTGCAGACTACAGGGTCAATATGCAGCCTGATTTGGTGCAAGCAGGCATGGTTGATGGGTTGAGCATTGAAGCGGATTATCTCATTCATCTGGAAGATGGTGAGCAGGGGGTCAACGTGGTCAGAATTCCAATTCCCTTCGCCTCGATTCGAACGGCAAAACTTCTGAGTGATGTGAGTCGGGTCAGTCGCTTTGCTCCGGATAAGGACGGTTGGACAATCGCCACTCTGCCAGCATCCGGGTACGTCCGGATTCGATTCTCACTGTTGGGCACGGTTTCGCTGAATGAACCGTGGGTGAAAATCTCTGCGACTATTCCTGCGGTTGCCTCCTCTCGCCTTGTGGTCCAGTCTGAGCAGAATGTTAGTGCTTTGCGGGTGGCAGGTCGGTTACTTGACGAAACAGAGTTGCGACGATGGAAAGAAGATCTGGGGCCAACTCAGGAGCTGGCCATCGAGTTCCGCACGTTGCAGACCGCGAAAATCGACGTTCCGAGAGCACTCGGGAGGCGATATCGTGTTAATGCCGGACGTAAGCAAGTTACCATTGAATGTGAGGTTGATCCGCCTGGATTGATCGCGGAGGGTGAGACCTTTCAGTTTGATATACGCGATCCGATTATGCCGCGACTTACCTCAGGTGACTGGCGTCTTGAAGGCAGCGAACTGAAGAGTTCGAACCGAAGGCAGATGATTCTCACGTGCTTGGAAGATGATCCCGGCCCCATTGGGCTGCTTTGGACCCTGCCTCCAACGGTTTCTGATGAACAGAATCCTGACTCCGGTGAAATTCAGATTCCTGAGGTTACCGCGACTTTCGGTGAGAATGGTGATGCTTGGCTGGCACTTTATAGCGATGCAAAATTGCAGTTCAATGCGCTTGATGCGAGAACCAGTGATGCTTTTTCAGTGGATGACTTCAATAAAAGGTGGAGAGGTTTTACCGAAAAAATTAATGACCGATGCTATGTGATTTCAGGTGAATTACCCTCACTGACGTTGAGTGAACGACTGAATCAACCACCCGCCGTCAGTCAACAGCATGATTTGAAAGTCTTGAGTGATCGTCTTGAATTGACTTATCGCGCGACCTTGAGTCCCGGCACTGATCTAGGCCAAAGGTATTCGTTGATGTTGCCTGAGGATTTGGAATTGTTGCAGTTGACCGTCAACGGTGAACCCTTGTCAGTGGAACCAATTGTGGTGCGTGGTAGGGCGGAAATTCCGTTGCCAAGTTTGCTGCCGGGTGTGTCGAATGAAGTGAACGAAACGCAAATTGACGTGGTCGGTGTACGACGATTCAATTGGCGTGCAAAGAACCGGTCGCAGACCTTCGTTCCGCCTCGGATTACACTGACACCAGAAATTGAAACCATCGACCAGTATCGCATTTCGCATGATCGGTCGACAGAGTTGGTGACGGTAGATCGACCTCTTCCGGATTTGGCAGATCCCAGTGGTGCCTTCACTGAGCAGTCCTTGGCCGAAGGTTGGATCCCGCACGCGTTTTGGGAAATACCTGCGAATGCCAAGGTGAATGCAACGAGTTTGGGGGGGCGTTATCGTGTTGCAAAACGTAGTGACGCATTCGATTGTGACCAGGAGATTGTGCTGGATCGAGACGCCGGGGGATGGCGGATGGCAGTTCAGGTTAAGTTTCTTTCAGAAACACGTCCTGATTTCATTGATGTTGAAATTCCGTCAAGGTGGTGTGAACTCGATTCTCTGGCTGTTGAAAATGCAAGACTTTGGACACGTCAGCCATCGGTCGATCCATCGCGACAGATCATTCGTATTGCTCTCGATTCTACGAATTTGAATGGCAAGGATGTGATCATTCGAGGTCAACTCGTGGGCGCGGATTCAGCGAGGGTAGGTGTGCCGTCGGTGCGTGTACTGGGACGGGGCAAACGACGCGTCAGGATCAATGTCCCGAGTCGTTTTGGAGATGAAAAATTGCAGTGGCGAGAGCAGGCAGTCAAGGCGGTGCGCCCAACCGCTGAGAATCGTGCGAGGTATGAGTGTCAGAGACCATCGTGGACCGTGGATTTGGCTCCTTTGCCAGAAGTGGACGTCGAGCCCGAACTATTTGGCGTCGATGTTGAGGTATTTCCTCAAAGTGATGGTGTTCTGGTGCTGTCGCATTGGGACTTATTTCCGGGGGGCTTGGATTCGGTGGTTGTAGAGCTGCCACCGGGTACAAAGCTGCTCGCCGCGTGGGCGGCCGGCCGAGCGGTCGTTGCCGAACCAATCAAACTAGCAGAAAGCGATGAGCAGGCAACGTTGATACGGGTGCCACTTGCGTTGACTCGATTGGTGCAGCCGATTGAACTGTTGTTGGATGCATCTGCGTCAGTCGCAAGGCGAGGTGAGTACCTGCCGGAGTTGAAAAATATTCCAAGTGCCGTGGGTTGGCTCACGCACTACGGCGCTGGCGATCGAATCAATTTGAAAGACAAGCAACCGCAGCTATTATCCGAACGTGGTTTGTCTCTCGCCCGTGCTGTGGTGGAATCTGTTGAATCACTGGATCGTCTTTCGCAGAGACCGGCTGTTGAGATTGCGGCGTGGTTACAATTGTGGTTGAAACGCTATTGGATGATAGCTGAATCATCCGGGCATGTGGTTCAGTTTGCAGATGAGATGGGTACGAATGCTCCCCTTTTGGCGAATAACTTTGAATTGCAACTTGGTGCAACGGTTACGCTCGCTGACCGCAAACGCTGGAAAGAGCTCGACACGAGGATGGGAGTATTTGTTGACCGATTCTTAAGTAAGAAGGAAATCTCGGAAACTCGGGAAGCTAAGTTTTTTCTCTTTGATGTAGGCGGTTTTGGGGGGTTTTATCCTAAGACCGTCGTTGATTTGGGAGTCAGCGATTCTGTGCCAACTGTTCAGGTTGAGTCTGAAAGTGACAGTGGCTTGAGGAATTTGCTGGTCAATAGCATTACTTTGGCGGTGATCATTGCATTGCTGAGTTGTGTTGGTCCATTGCAGCGTTACGTGGTTCCCATGGTCAGGCATCCTGCATTCTGGCTCGCACTTGTTGGTATCTTTGGGTTTTCTGTGGCCCCCGTGCCCGTGGCTGGGGCTATCCTTCTCGTCGCGATTTCGTTGCCAGTGTTTCCTTCCTGGCGGTCATCACCGGCCCGCTGAATGCGTTAGAATTTCTGCTTGCTCGCGGATAACCTTAGGTTGCTGTTTGATGCAGTGCAGAGTCAATGTTGAAGGTGTGGTGGCAGGGACCGCAACAGCAGACCGCAACAGCGATTTATCGAAGTCCATCACGTTGTTACGAATGGAAATTCAGTGGTAATGAAAAGTCAGCTCCTCAAAATTCGCATCCGTGAATTTTTCATCGTTGCCTGTGTCTGGTTGGGCCTTGGCCCAACCTCTGTGTACGCTCAGAGTAGCATTGGAAAACAGAAGTCTGGCGATGCAGTAGGCCCACAACTGATTGGTAACCAAACGGACTCAGCTCACACAGTTACCAAAATTCATGACTCGTTGCAGATGCGCCCGGGGTACCTCGTTCAGGCGGTTGCGTCAGAGCCGTTGATCGCAGATCCGGTAACGGCAAGGCTTGATCATAAGGGCAGGTTATGGGTGGTGGAGATGCCTGATTACCCGATGGGGCCTGGTGAAGGAGAAGCTCCATGTGGAAGGATCAAAATTCTCAGGGATACGGATGAGGATGGTGTTTTTGATCTGTCTGTCGTCTTTGCTGACGAGTTGTTATTTGCTACCGGTGTGCAGCCGTATCGGGATGGGGCCTTTGTGACACTGGCGGGACAGATAGTGTTCTTGCGAGACCACGATGGTGATGACCAGGCTGACGAACGTGTTGTTCTTTTTGAGGGTTTTGCAGAACAGAATCAGCAACTGCGAGCGAACCATCCCACTTTGGGTCCGGACGGGTTTATCTACGTGGCAGGTGGTTTACGCGGGGGATCCGTCAAAGCAATCGATGCTCGTTACGAGCCCAAGGCAAAGCCAGTAGATCTTCGTGACAGGGATTTCTGCTTCGACCCTGATGGTGGATGGTGGGGCTCCATTCCAGGCAAGAGTCAGTTTGGTGTTTCGATTGATGACTTTGGTCGGCGATTTGGTTGCAGTAACAGGAACCCGGCGATGATGTCTGTGTTGACGTTGGATGCTGTTCTACGTGATCCACTCTTGGTAGGACGTGATGCGATTCATGATGTTGCCTATTCTGCAGAAAAGTCACAGGTCGTGTCCCAGGCTCAAGCTTGGACCACAAGTAATCTACACTCTGGACAATTCAGCGCTGCTTGCGGAGTTTTTGCTCCGGGGTGGCGTTCTGGCGACAACGAATGGTTGCTTGCCTGCGAACCAACGGCCTACATCGTGCAACGTCAAAAATTGTCTCGAGAGGGTAGTGTCTGGAAGTCCCGTCGCGAGGCGAAATCTAGCGAGTTTTTATCGTCAACCGATGAGTGGTTTCGGCCCGTTGACATCACCGCTGGTCCACAGCAGTCGGTTCTGATTGTTGATATGGCCCGAGCAGTGATTGAACATCCTGACTTCATGCCAAGTGAGCTCAAGGCCCGTCCTGATCAACGTGATGGCACTGCCCTGGGAAGAATCTGGAAAGTGTCAGAGGAGTCAGAGGAGCCCCATGTTGTCAGTCTCAAGACGACCGATGACGCGATCAATTGGTTAAAGTCAGATTCAGCATGGCAAAGAACGTCAGCGTCACAGTTTCTGCATGAGCAAGGACTGTCTGTGTTGCAGCCTCTCAGGGACTTAGTGCTGAACTCACAAGGTAGACCCGCTGCGCGTTCTCGTGCCGCATGGCTACTCAATAAACACGGATCTTTGAGTAAGCACCATGTTGTTTCGCTGATGAACTCTAGTGATGCACGATTGCGGGCACTTGGTATTCATTTGTCACAGGGACGACCTGAGTTATTGAAAAATGTCCTGGCGCTGGACGCTGACTCCGACCCTCTGGTGGCGAGGTGGGTGGCTGCGGTGGCCGGTGCGGCATCTGATTTTGCGTCTTCACGTGTACGAGCGCTAGTCAATATTGCCACCCGGTGGTCATCCAAGGATGAATGGATTCGTCTGACAGTGGCGAGTGCGGATTCCTCATTGCTGAAAGAGCTATCTCGTCAGTTGGCGAGCCAGAATCAGACGGATGTTCTTTTGCTCACGCATTTGGTGGAACGAGTTGGTATCGAGTCGCCTGCGACTGCGACCGCGATTGTTCTCGCTGCAGGTCCCAAAGCGACTGCGGATTCGACGTTGAATCGCAGGCAAGTGGATTTGTTGAAGGCATGGATGCGGGGAGTAAGGAGGTCCCGGCAGGTAGTTTCAAAAGTGATCGCTGCTTTACCTGATCATCAGCGAGTTGACTTGCAGACGCTTGCGTCGCACGCTTTGAAGACAGCGCAGACATCGACCGTTCCTGGTGATCTGCGTGCTGCCAGTCTCTTGCTTGCCTCAGATTTTGGTCAAGTAAAATCACCCCTGCGAGAACTGGTTAGGGACATTTCCGCACCGGATTTGAGAGCTGCTGCTTTACCATTGAATTTGTGGAACGACTCGGAATGGACGCGAGACTATCTGGTTCAGAATCTCACCGGGATGACCATGACTGTGCGTTCGGCAGCGGTAGCCGCATGCGTGAGACGCGTCGAGGATGTGAAGTGGTTCTTGCAGAAAATTGAAGCGGGCGAGATCCCTCGAACAGTGGTTGACCCAGCAACTGCAAAAAAATTGCGACAGCACCCTGACGCAGTGGTCAAGGCCGCTGCTGGCCGCCTGCTAGCCACCGATCCTAATCGGGAAAAAGTACTGAAACGCTATGCAGGCTCAGCCAAAGCGTTGGGGAGTGCTACGGTTGGCAAGAATCTGTTTAAAGAGCATTGCTCAGCCTGTCATCAGGTGGGAGGTTTGGGAACCAATGTTGGACCGGACATCAGTGATTCGCGTACAAAAACTCCCCAAGCACTTCTGACTTCGATTTTAGATCCCAATGCAGCGATCGATGCCGCATTCATTCAACATCAAGTTCTGACAGTGGATGGTCGAGTGTTGGACGGTTTGTTGGTAGGAGACGCAAACAACACCGTGATCCTTCAGCAAAAGGGAGGGAAACGTGTGGTGATTCCACGTGATGAGATTGACCGCTTGCAGGCACCTGGCGTGTCGTTAATGCCGGAGGGATTCGAAGAGGCACTTAGTCCTGACAAGATGTCTGACTTGCTTTCTTACCTTAAAAACTGGCGGTATTTAGACGGCTCAATTCCCGGAGATATCCCAGGCCGAAACTGAGTGAACTGAAAACCGTCTGGGTGTGACGTGACAGGCTCTTCTGCTGCTGTCAGATCACGCCATGTGACCAGCACCCTATCAGCAGTCTCTACCCAGAGTTGCTTTGGCAGAAATGAGAAATGTAAGATGAGTAATCAGAAATGATGATCGAACAGCAGAGTGATCGTCCCCTGAGGATGGGGCTCATTGGAGGGGGAGGTAATGGCTTTATCGGTAAGGTGCACACCACCGCAGCAACACTGGATCGGGAGGCAGTGTTGGTTGCTGGAGCTCTCTCTTCAGATCCAAAAAGATCTCGTGAGTCAGCGTTAGCAATGGGAATTGCACCCGACCGTGCTTATGGATCATTCCGTGACTTGATCAGCGAGGAAAAGTCACGGCCGGCAGACGATCGAATTGATTTTGTTTCGATTGCCACGCCAAATCATACGCACCGTGAAATAGCTTGCACCGCACTCGACGCCGGGTTCCATGTGGTCTGTGATAAGCCGATGACAATCACCACTGCTGATGCAGATGCGATGGTATTAGCCGTACGCAATTCGGATTGTGTGTTCGCACTCACTCACAACTACTCGGGCTATCCACTGGTGCGTCAAGCGCGTGAATTGATTGCCAATGGAGAGTTGGGTGACTTGATTGCGATTCGAGCAAATTACGTGCAGGGATGGATGCATGGCATGCATCCTGACGAAATTCCTGCACGGGGAGCATGGAAGTCAGACCCAAGCAAGAACGGGCCAGCTGGGTCGCTCGGCGATGTGGGGACACATGCTTTTCATTTGCTCCAGTTCATCACAGGTATGACCCCATCGACAGTGCTTAGTCACATGCGGTCCTATTCATCTCACCATGACTTGGATGATTATGGACACGCGATGCTTCAATTCGCACAGGGTGCGACGGGCATGGTCACTTGGAGTCAGGTGTCACACGGGCGTTTGAACGATTTATCGATCGAAGTGGATGGTACTAAGGCATCATTGGCATGGCGTCAGGAGGAACCCAATCAACTGATGGTGCGTGCTCTGGGGCAACCGACGAGGATTTACGAAAGAAATCCAAACGCTGATTACACTCTACCTTCCGCAGTAGCCGCCTGTCGTTTGCCGGGTGGGCACCCAGAAGCATTTTTTGAGGCGTTTGCCAATGTTTATCGCGACGCTTTTTCAGATATGCGGAGGATCATGCGGGGTGAGAACTTGGGTTCAGAAACTGTCCTGTACCCTTCTGTCAGCGACGGAGCAGACGGCGTTCGATTCATGCAGCGATGCCTGGAAAGCGTGAAAGCCGACGCGACTTGGCAAGCCTGGTGAAAAGATCGTCATGTTGTCAGAGAGGCAGTTCGCTATGGTTTCGGTAGCCCAGTGGTTTCTCTCTTTTCATCACCGGTGTTGATTGCCTGATAAACCGTCCAAGCACGCTTGCGTTCACCATGTGGGTGGTCTTGGGTTGGTAGTGTTCGAAGCCCAAGCTTCAAGCCACCCTCGTCGGGGTGATCGACCCATCGGTGGTAATGAAAAGATTCGATCCATGGAAATTTGCGTATCTTTTGCATTGCGTAGTGAAGTGACCCCGCCTGTCGGTTCTGATCCGCTACCTCATAAGTTGGAGTGTGGAATCCTTGCTCACTTAGCAACACACCTCGTCTTTTGCCATTGCTTTGTTTCATGGAAGTCTGATTCAGAAAATCGCCTAGCACATGCAGGTTCTGAATGGTGATCAACGGGCTATCGAAATGGTTTTCGATATTTGTGTCCTGCCACGCTGTCTTTGCAAAGAGGCTTTGTGGGTAAGGGTGATAGGCAACTCCCCAGGCAAAGTCACCTTCTTGGCTGGAGTATCGTTGCAATGCAAGTAATGCCTGTTTGGGAGACAACTGCTCCCAACGCTTCGGATTGATGACGTTCCAATTGTGTGTAAGCGAAATGAACACGCGGGCATGCGGATTGAAGGCTCGAGCCGAGTTGTGGATCATTCGCATGGATCGATAGTAGGTCTCCAGATAGATCTCATCGGGTTGCTTTCCCATGTTGGTCCAGACCGGATGATAATCCACTTCATTGTGGGCAATCCAGTTGGTGATCACACCCGGTGCTTGGTTTGGCTTGCTGTACCGTTTGGCGATACGACTAAGCAAATAACCATAGATGGTGGTCCCGCGAGAGGTGCTCATATTGGGCATGGTGTACACGCCACCCTCAGATTCTGGATGTTGCAGTACAGCATGTATCTCGCTTCGCTTTGTTCTTGGAATCAGAACAATTGCCGTCACGATGATGTTGTGTTGTCTGCAATGATCGACGAGTCGGTCCAAGGCGGTGAATGCTGAAGCATTGAAGTAGATCGGAGGACCGGCTGAAGGAATTTCTTCTCGACCGGGGCCGTCGGAAGTGCTGATGAATCGATGGAGCACCAGATTTATGGTCACTGCTTTGATACCTAGCTCATGCAGATCAGACTTTGGACCCCGCGAGCTGAAACCACTCAGGCCCTTTTGGTTCTCGGGTCGTAATGGGGCGTTTGCTGTGAAGTTGTTGGTCTTGAACTCATTAGCAAAGTGCCGTGCAGACAGGAAGGCATCCCGTTCGTCTTGTCGTTTCGTGGCCTTGATACGCCAGCCGCTATAAAGCCGATCTCGGCTGCCAACCCTTCTTGGCAGAACCACGGAAAACTGATTTTTTTTTAAGTTCAGCAAGGATGGTAGTGTTATTCCAGCTTCATTGATTTGCACATCAGGGGGAAATTCGACGAGTTGTACTGATACTTCTGGTCTGTCATTTGACATTTGTAGCATCTGTCCAGCCAGTGTGATCGTATCCTTCTCAATCAGTACTTTGGTGAACTTTGCGGGGAATGACGCTGCCGCATATTCACGAATCGCTTTGGCGGATATTTCTTTCTGTTTTTCCAGCCTAATTCGATCCGCAGCAAAATCGCGTTCTCGCTGGGTGGGTGGACGTATTTTGATGTTGCGAATTAAAAGTTTTCGATCGGGTCGGAGACCGAGATCCAGTCTTATCTGCGTAATATTGTTGGGTAGTTTTCGTCCTTTGGGAGGGTGAATAGGAACCGCATATTCTCGCCATCCCTCTGCGACAGGAAGGTTGGGTAAACTCAACTGCATCTTGGAACTGATGGGTGGCCCAATGAACAGTGAGACATTCTCGATACCGTCAGGGCAGAAGTATTCAAACGACAATACTGGTTCACTGAGTAGCAGGGGTGTTCTCCACTCCCACATGATGAATGGGTCATTCCCTGTCGTGGTTATGCTGAGGCTGCCGTCTTGCCTGACTAAAACAATCTGGTTGGTCCGCAGCGGTTTGTCGGGAACCGTAATTGATTGGGGCTGGTCAGCTTTTAAAACATTCAGGCGACAAAAGCTGTGCTGTGCAAAGATGCAAAATAGCACTGTCAAACAGTTCACAATTGCTACCGATTTTTTTCGGTATGTAGTGTGTGTGGCAGTGGTCAGGTTATATTCGTGCATCGAGAAGACAAATGGAGATCAGTGGGCAAATGAAAAAGCAGGAACGAGCAGGAGTGGTGCGTGAACGGTTGGGTGCATTGTACCCTGACCCACCCGTTCCTTTGGATCATCAGGATGAATTTACGTTATTGGTCGCTGTTCTGTTGAGCGCGCAGTGCACTGATAAGAAGGTGAATGAAGTCACGCCTG
>JBPCVE010000039.1:0-2793 GCA_051010795.1 Rubripirellula sp. | reverse complement strand
GAATAAAAAAGGCCGATGCGAAATCTCGCATCGGCCTTTCGTGACTCTCACCGGCACGCACAGTGGCTGCCGGACACATTCAGATCAAGATTCGACGGCATCCTTTCGGACGCCACTGAAGTGGGCTCAGTCGCGGTTGCGTCCACCGCCGCCGCCGCCGTCGCGACGCCCTCCGCCGCCACGGCCACCACGGCCACCGCCACCGCGTCGGCGACGAGGACGATCATCATCGCGGTCGCGATCGCCACCTCGCTCTCGATCCTCTCCGCCACCGTCAGCCTCAGCTGCTGCAGCCATTGGATCTTCTTCGCCAAGCTCTTCCAGAGCACGGCGGCGACTCAACTTGACGCGATCATGCTCATCAACATCGATCACGAGCACCTTCATGGCGTCTCCAACGTTCACAACGTTATCGATGCTGCTGATGTACCCACTGCTGAGTTCACTGATGTGACACAAACCATCACGCCCAGGAAGAATCTCAACGAATGCGCCAAACTCCTTGATGCTGCTTACGGTGCCGTCGTAGATCTTGCCGATCTGGACGGTCGCGGTGCAGGCTTCCACCGACCGCAGAGCTTCCTCAGCGGCGTCCTTGCTCGTGCTTGCAATCAGGACAGTTCCATCATCATCAACTTCGATGACAGCACCAGTGGTCTCCTGAATCCCACGAATGTTCTTACCGCCGGGACCAATCAATGCACCGATCTTGTCGGCGGCAATCTTGGTACGAAGCAATCGAGGTGCAGTTGCCGAGATTTCGCGACGCGGACGCGAAATTGTGGTCAACATTTTCCGCAAGATCTCAATACGAGCTTCTCGTGATTGCTTGAGCGTGGCACGAATGATGTCTTCATTGATACCAGTGACCTTCAAGTCCAACTGAATACCAGTGATACCATTCTGGGTACCTGCGATCTTAAAGTCCATGTCACCGAAGTGATCTTCTGTGCCGAGAATGTCTGTCAGCAACACCCAGTCTTCAGGGCTTTTGCGTACCAAGCCAACCGAAATACCGGCGACAGGATTCGTGATGGGAACGCCGGAAGCCATCAATGCAAGCGTCGCACCACAAACGCTGGCCATGGAGCTACTTCCATTGGACTCAAGAATGTCACTGATCACCCGGATCGTGTACGGGAAATCATCGGCAGCAGGCAGAACCGGAGCGACACTTCGTTCAGCAAGACACCCGTGGCCAATTTCTCGACGTCCTGGTCCCCGGATTGGACGACACTCACCCACCGAGAATGGCGGAAAGTTGTAGTCGAGCATGAATTTCTTGCTGTACTCATCCATCAACCCATCGACTCGCTGCTCATCTCGGGACGTTCCCAGAGCAACGGTCACAAGTGACTGAGTTTCCCCTCGCTGGAACAAGGCTGAGCCATGAACTCGTGGAAGCAGGTCCGTTTCGCAGTAGATGGAGCGCAGGCTCTCGTTGCCACGCCCGTCTGGTCGTGTTCCTGCGTAAATCAAATCGCGGACGACCTCCTCTTCGAGATCATGCCAAACCGACTTGAAACGCTTTTCGCAAACGGCGTCGTCAGCTTTAGGATCAGGAATAACATCCAACTTCGCCCGGTCGCGCAACGCTCGGACAGCATCAGCACGATCCCGTTTACCCGAGGTCTGCTGCGCAGCCTTGAAGTCTTCGTAGTAGTTGTCGGTAAGCCGCTTCATGAGCCCATCGTCTTCTGGTGCGACGAACTCTTTCTTGGTCGGATTTACTTTGGCGTAAAGTTCTTCCTGAAGATCGATGACGTCACGGATGACGGCGTGAGCGAACTGAATCGCAGCCATCATCTCGTCCTCAGGCATCTCCTGAGCGAAACCTTCGATCATCGCCACCTGCTCAGTAGAGCCGCTGACGATCATGTCGAGTTCGCTTTCTTCAAGGTCTGCATTGGTTGGGAAGGCGACCATTTCGCCGTCCACCTTACCAACGCGAACGCTTGCGATCGGTCCCTGAAATGGCAACTCACTGACGTGCAAAGCGGCTGCGGCACCGTTCATTGCCAACACATCGCCATCATTCTGCAAATCACTTGCGATGACAAACGCCTGAACCTGTACCTCATCACGGAAACCGGTCGGCCACAGCGGGCGAATGGGCCGGTCCATTAGACGCGAGCTAAGGATTTCCTTGGTGCTCGGACGGCCCTCTCGCTTCAGGAATCCTCCGGGGAATTTACCAGCGGCAGCCAGACGCTCCCGGTAATCACACGTTAAGGGAAAGAAATCGAGGCCCGGTCGCGGGTCACTCGAAGCGGTAGCGACCAGAACAACGGTCTCACCATATTGGACTAAAACACTGCCAGCGGCTTGTTTGGCAAGCTGCCCAGTTTCGAACGACAAGGTTTGTTTGCCGATCTGCTTTTCAACGCGAATTCTTTTTTCTGTCACTTTCAAACTTCCTTCAACCTACAAGACAACAAGAAACCTCGGCAGATCAGGGTCCCATGAACCACAAGAGTGATGAAACCATCACGCTGGTTCTGGCAAGCCAGTCCATCCGGGTATTTAAGGCATGTGAGCAATCGAACGATTGCATTCGAGAGGCGGCACAGTGGTGAAACACCAGCTGTTGAGAGATAGGCGCGAACCATCCATCAGCACACGAGGCATCCGGCCTGACCGTTTATTTGCGAAAGAAAAGGCATACTTGCCAATCCGCCTGCAACAGGCGAGTTGGCTCTGCCATGTTCGCATGTCCGCGGCTCGGACGGGCTACTTACGAATGCCCAGTTTTCCGATGATATCGAGATATCTCTGAGGCTCTTCACCCCGCAC
>JBPCVE010000038.1:0-29601 GCA_051010795.1 Rubripirellula sp. | reverse complement strand
CAGTGACTGAGTGGTCAAGGCCGCAACAGCGGCTTGGGGGAGTGGTTTTAGAAGTCATCAAATCTCTCCCCTCGTGGCACGACCTTGATGTCCGGTGGGTCAGCAATCTGTGGATTGACTTCCAGCAGTTGGCTTCGTTCCAGTCGCCTGCGATTCAATTCAAGTGTTCGTCGGTCGATCCAATCACCTTCTCGTAGGTCAACGAGATTCAGCATGGTCGTTTCCTTCATGAGGTCGGGCTCACCTTCGATGTTGACCAGGATCTCACCGACTTTCCATCGGTCGCCTTCGGTGATCTCGTAGACAAGGTCGACCACGTTTGACTCGTCTCGCATTACGGTTTTGGGTTCAACATCTGCGTAGATGTAACCGAGTTCTCCATAGCCATAGACCAGTTCGCCGATGTCGCGTCGCATCAACGTGCCATCGAACATGTCGCCTGGCTTCAAGTTCATGCGCTGTCGCAACGATTGTTCTGTGATGTACTGATTTCCGATGATCTGGACATCATTGACTTTGAATCGGGGACCCTCATTGACCACAAAGTTGACGGTCAGCCATTTTCCACTATCGTCGTATTCGATTTGTCGTCCGACGGTTGCCGTCAAGAAGCCAAGGTTGTGATAGTAGGTCGCCAGAACATCCACGTCCTGGTCGATTTTTCGCATGTCGACTGCGTTCCCGATGTAAGTCAGGATTCCTGCCATCGGGCCACGACTGTTGATGATCTTTTTCAGGCGTGCCTCACTGACGATGGTTGAGCCATGAATGTGAATGCTCGCGATTCGTTCCTTGGGGCCCTCGTTGATTCGATATACCACCGCACCAGGATCACCTTCGATGCCGATGACTGTGGTAATGGAAACCTGATTGAAACCTTCGCTTTGGTAGTAGTCGACCAGTCGGCGTCGGGCGGATTCAATCGAGAACTCACTCAGTGGGTCACCCTTGGAAATTCCACAGCGGCCAGAAACCTCTCGTTCGCCCATGGCCCGATTGCCATGGTAAACAACGCGTGTGATCATCGGGCGTTCGTGAACGATGTAGGTCACATCGACGCCATCCGTCTGTTCATCGATTTTGAAGGTGACATGATCAAACGAGCCCATGTCATTGAGGCGGCGTACATCTCCCAGCACCACTTCGTAATCGTAAAAACGACTCTTTCGTGTTTGCAGTTTTGACGTGATTTTGTGAATGCCGACGGCACGGTTACCAACCACGCGGACGCTCTTGACGATCGCATCCCCTTTCTCTCGATGGATCGGTAGTCCTTCGATGTTGTGGACGTGCTCACGGAACTTGGGCTTTTCTTCTGCCGGTGGTGCAGCGGCACCCCCGCCTCCACCTCCCATCCCAGCTCCGCCCATTTGGGCGTGAACCTCCACTGGCAAAGCGGCTAACAGGCAGCAAAGAAAAAAGGTTCGGGGCAGTGCCCGTGATCTCAATCCTGTCCGGGCGGCAGGAGTGAAAGGTTGAAATAGCATCAGTGAAGGTTGCGGCATACTCTTGGAACCAACAGCACGAAAGTCTTGTATTCCGGTCAGTGGAGTCGAAACTCCGTCTACGGTTCTTGGTAACTACCAGTGCAGGCCGGATTACCACAAGTCGGATTTGTATGGCGGGAGAGTGAAACGGGCTGGGTTTAACAAAAAACATGAAAAACGCTGCGTTTTTTGTGGATGCTTGTTTCACGTCGCTTTCTGTTTCACGGGTGTGTTTAGCCCAGGAGAAGCTCGCAGCTGCACGGTTACGGTCAGGCTGCGGTCGAGGTGGTCCAGCGATGAGGTTCTTTGCGCCGACGAATCGGCAGAAAGACGCTCGGCGGTCAGGCCCGTGGCACGAGGTAAATCGGTAACCACGCTTCTGAAACCAGATTCATGCCGGAACGCTCGCCGCGAGCCAATCAGAGTTTTGCGGGGCACTGCGGTCTGAGACCCTCCACACGACGTTCAATGCAGTTTGAAATCGTGATTGCCAATCGTTCATGCCGGCAGCCCTGATGCATCCCTACCTGCCCCTGGCTCGAGCGACCCATCCCAGCTATGTTGCTGTTGCAGGTGGTGGCAGGTCCAACTACGACTACTGCAATGCCAGTTTCGGCACTGGCGTGTCGAGTTTCAGGTCAACGCTTTGAACAGGCAGTTCAAGCCAGTCGGTGATCAGCATCCGTTGTACGAGAGGCTCTTCAAGGTGCTTGTGGACAATCTTCATCAATCGATCACGGATTTGATTTTGGGTGGGGTCTTCGAGCCACTTTGGGTCGACTTGTCGGAGGGTTTGTTCCGCGCTCTCGCGGATCTGCATACGCATCATGTGAAGGCGTTCTTCGCCCCTGCGTAGTTTGGTTGGGTCAACAACAGCATGCAGCTTGAAATGATAAACCGTCGATAGATTGTCCACTGGCTGAAATCGACAGCTGCCCATCTCGACAACGGTAGTGTCGAGGTTGCTGAGCCGGGACACTCGACTACGCACGTACCCAATCACTGCCGCGTGAACGACAACCATCATGACGATAAGGCATCCGCCCCAGTAGCGACGAATAAGATTCACAGCAGCCGTCTCAGATACGATGAGGGGAACGGACGAACAGGTGATCCCGCAGTGGGCAGGCCGATTCGTACCGCTTGCAACGATCAGACGGATTTCAGGTCAGAACAGCTCCGACCCTCTGAAGATTCCTAGGATGCGATTTCGAGCCGTGCGGCTGATTCCCTGACATCAAGTGCATAATAGTGCTGCTGCTAGCGTTAAAATGTCAGCGGCAAAATAGAGGAGCAGCGCTTCCGATAAAAGATTTCGTTATAGTTGCGGCCCAGAAGGCTCTCGGGGTTGAGCGTCGTATTATTCGGAATGAACGGGTTGAAACACGGGCGATACTCCAATCCACTTGCATCTTATCAGCGGGAAGTTCGAACGATGGACCGTCTTAAGCAGCCAGACTCGGCTCGGGTATTGATCTTTACCAGCCCCAAAGCTGGGAGTGGCGTCGGTCGAGAGCAGGTTCCACGCCTGGAGACGTTGCTGTGCGAATTGGGAGTCGAGGTGAAAGTTGTTCACCAAGTTGATCAGCTGCGGCGCTTGGTGGCTGAAGGAGTTCCAGGAGGTGGTCAGACGTTCGTGGTTGCCGCCGGTGGTGACGGAACTCTTTCCTTGGCTTGTGCCACCCTGTTTTTAAGCGAGGGAAACAGCGAGGGAAACAGCGAGGGAAACACTGGGCGGTTGCCTGAAAACGACTCTGTTTTGCTAGCGAAAGTCCGCTGCGAACCTGACCTAGTGACGGTGTTGCCCATGCCATTGGGGACCGAAAATCTGCTGGCGAGACATTTCGGGCAGGTGGCGGACGCTAACGAAGTCCTCAAAACAATTCGTCACGGGCAGCTGTTCAAGCTGGACGCAGGCTTAGCGAATGGCAAACCGTTCCTGGTCATGGCAACCTGTGGATTTGATGCGGAAGTAGTCCGTGAAATGCACGAGCGACGTCAGGGGCATATCAATCGTTTCAGTTACCTTGTACCTATCTTCAATGCCCTGTTGAGATATCGGTTTCCGAAGCTCAACCTGGTGGTCGATGGCAAGGAGGTTGGGAAGTGTTGTTGGGTGATGAGCTTCAATTTGCCCAAGTACGGTGGCGGGCTTGAGATCGAGCCAAATGCTTTGGGGGACGATGGACTTCTGGATATCATTGTTTTCGAACGTGGTTCCATTGCCAGTGGGCTGCGTTATGTGGCCGGCATTTGGACTGGACGGCATCTGGAGGCGGAGGATGTGACGCGTCTTCGTGGCAAGAGCATTCGAGTCGAAGCACGCAAGCCGGTGGCGTATCAGCTGGACGGCGATTTTGGCGGCCAATTGCCGATCGAAATCACTACTTTGCCAGCTGCTGTGCCATTGCTGATTCCGACTGCGGAAGAATAGTCAAGCTGTGGGTTAGCGTTTGGCATATCTGAAGGTGGTAAGAGCCGTCAGGACGTGCGTTGACATGGTTGCGTCGTTGGGGAAGCATCTGGGGCGAGGGGCTCGCTGCCAGCGCGGTGATGGATCAGCTCTGGATAAGGTGAGGGACGCTATCCTTGATGGCAGACGGCTTGTCGCCGACGTCAGCTTAGCCGAAACTTTGGATTCTGACGCTTGATCTGATTCACCAAACAATCTTGGCGAGATTTTATGAACAGTGTGACTGTTGGTAGTTATTCATGTGGTCCCGGGCAACCGCTGTTGTTGATCGCGGGGCCTTGTGTGTTGCAGTCGGTTGATCTTGGTTTGGAGATTGCGGAGCCGCTGGCCCGACTCAACGCGCGATCTGATGTCAACGTGGTCTTCAAAGGTTCGTTCGACAAAGCGAATCGAACAAGTTTGAAAGCGGAGCGAGGACCGGGGTTGGAGGCAGGCCTCAAGATGATGGAAGCGATCGGCAGCAGGACCGGGTTGCCCACCACTACGGATCTGCACCTGCCAGAGCAGGCGGAAGCTGTCGCACAGGTTTGTGATCTGCTGCAGATCCCGGCCTTTCTTGCTCGACAAACTGATCTGCTGGTGGCGGCAGCTGAAACGGGGCGGCCTGTGAACGTCAAAAAGGGACAATTCATGTCGCCCGAGGATATGAAATACGTTGTGGACAAGGTGCAGGGCAGTGGCGACGGTGGCGTGATGCTGTGCGAGCGGGGAACTTTTTTTGGCTATGGACGCCTCGTCAACGACATGCAGTCGCTGGTCTTGATGCGAAATTTAGGCGTCCCTGTCGTGTTTGATGCCACTCATAGCGTCCAGCGGCCAGGAGGATTGGGGGGAGCGACCGGCGGAAACCGGGAAATGGTCGAACCATTGGCCCGCGCAGCCGTAGCAATCGGTACCGACGCACTCTTTTTCGAGACACACCCAAATCCGGAGACGTCACCGAGCGATGGTCCGAACATGATTCCGCTGAATGCCTTTGAGGCGACGATAACACGTCTGCTGAGGCTGCGTGAGGTCGCACTGTCGCTGACTGCAGACGTCTGATTGTTCGGCTAAGCGTTGATCTCCCTTCCCTCTTCCAAGCACAATCAGAGACGCGCCACTTATGTTCTTTCGCAGTGGATCCCTTTCTGCCCGCGGTGAACCCCTGAATTTGGTCATGTCGACCTGGAAGTAAAATTGAACGATGCGGAAATTCATGAATCCGGCGACGTACGCAAGTGGACCTGTCATGCCAGCCAGAACATTAACGCTACTGGGACTCTCCTTTGCCATGATGGTGGCGGTGGGCTGTAGTGATAATACTGCCAGAGTGAGAGCGATTGAGCGTCAACGGCAGGCTAGAATCCAAGCCGATACTACCGTGGATCACCTAGGAGAAGTCCACAGTCTCTTATCGAGGCTTGTTGAATTGAACCCACAGGAAGCTCAACGAGAGGTTATCTACCATCTGAATCGGTGGGGCGAAGGCAAGGAATTCGATGATGAGAAAGCCACGCCATTACTCAAAACGATCAGTGCAGTGCTCCCTACGGAGCAGGCTCGAGAATCGACCGAGCAAGCATCCTTCGTTGGCTCCGACACCGATTACTTGAGGGACTGCTATCTGTTCCGTCAAATCTCGGATTGGGTAGACCGCGAGTCAGGTGAAGATCCGATGCTGACAGACTGGTTGAATGAAATTGAGGGCCAACTTCCTGAAGAGGAGGTGGTGAAATTGAGGTCGGCGGTGCGGCTGTTCGATTGGACGGTCAGGAATGTAGGGTATGAACCGCTGCAACCCGAGACAAGTTTGCTACCCCATCCGCCGTTCCCCAACGGAATGTCGATCCCTGAATTTTCACTGGGGATGAAGTTTCAAGGTCCAGGCTACCGGCAAACTGATTACGAAACCGTTTGGCGTGGGCTCGGCGATTCGCAACAGCGTGCCGGGGTATTCACGCAATTATGCCGACAGGTTTCGATTCCCGCGTTTGTTTTGGCAACACAGTCCGAGCAGGATGGAACGCTCACGCCATGGAGCGTTGGTGTTCTGATCGGTAAGGAGGTCTATTTGTTTGAGCCTGAACTCGGGTGTTATGTACCGGGACCGGGGCAAGTTGGAATCGCTACTCTGAGTCAGACGCGGTCTGATGCTTCAGTGTTGCGCCGTTTGAACGTGGTTTCCTATTTCGAGTATCCCGTTTCAAAACCTGATGTGCAACAATCGATCGCTCTGTTGAATGTGACACCAGAAGCGGTCAGTCTTCGTATGAAGCAGCTTGAGTCAGGTTTGACGGGTAACCGTCGGATGAAAACGTTCGTTGATGTTGATGCGTTGGCAACCGAAATTGACGCAGTGCCGGGAATTGCCGGAGTCCGGCTTTGGGATGTTCCTTTGCTCGCGGAGGTTTACGCCGCCGAGCTGAAGGCTGCTGAACTGCGTGATCCGCTTTTGACGTTCTGGTCGGTAGCCTCCTGGGCCATCCTCGATGGTATGAGTGACAACGCAAAATTATTGGCACTGGCTCGCTGGCGTCACCTGCATGGGCAGTTTGACAAAGATGACGAGGAAGATGCGGAGGGTGCGAGAGTACTTTACCTGCAGCAACGCGCGCCCGAGTTTGAAATTGAAGATCTCGGTATCGACGTGAACTTGCAGAAGGCCTATGGAGTTCGTCGCGAGCTGGGAATGGATGAGAAGCAATATGAGATGCAACTGCGTTACGCTCAGGACTTGATGCGGATGGGTAAGAACGCTGCGACCTACTGGGTCAGCTTGATTCAGTATGACGATGAGAGGTACGAAACAGCTCAAACGTGGTTTTCGAAACGCGTTCTTGATTCAGAGTTGATCTCGCGTCGTGAATTGACGGGAGATGTATTGTCACCTTGGGTGGCTGCGGCCCGGTACAACCTCGCTAGAAGTTTGGAACGCAGTGGAAAAGTCGACGAAGCCATCCAGCTTTACAAAACTGACGGTGATCCACAGGAGCATGGAAATCGACTCCGAGCCCGACTGCTGGATAAGCGGCGTCGAGCAGCGGAGGTAGAGCCAGAGTCGGCAGTGGGTAAGTGACGAGTGACGAGTCGGCTGACCCCAAGTCACGGTTCAGCATGGTTGATGGTCATTTCCGTCGCCGCGTCGAACGCCTGAGATGCGTTGTGATTGCGTGTGGGAATACCTGCTGATTGCGTGCTTGCCGCAGTTTGGCTTGGGCGGCGCTCAGCCGCTTTGTGCGTTCAGACGCTCAACCAAGTTGTTCAATCCGGATACTTCTGAGGTCCCTCGCGACTTCCGGGAAAGCTTCATCGACAATCCCTGCTTCAGCAAGTTTTTCGAGAGACATTTTTGGGGCAATCGGGCATGATTTCAGCAAAACCAATTCGTCCGCATCGACCTGATGTGCCAAAAAAGCAGCGATAGAGTCGGTCGTCGTTCGCCAGTCATGAGGACTTCGGGTCCCGCGGACGCTTGTGTTTCGGTTGTAGAATACAGCGGGCGTGACCACCGTGGGCAGTGCAGACACCTGCGAGTTGGGGAAACCCGTTCCCGGTTGCACTGTATCCTTCCATTCTTGCTTGGTCTTGATCAACGGCCAGCCAAAAAAATCGGCTGCAAAGCTGGCGGTGGCTGCCAATAAATCAACGCACATCCAGTGCATTTGTTGGGGGGGCATTTTGTGTCTTTGATCGAGTTCACGTACGGCATCAATCAATTTGCCGCCGCCAATGATGATCATCGTCTGGTCGGAAGGATGGGTATCCAGCCATTGGTTGACGGCAGTTGCGAGATTGTCTCGCAGCAGCATGCTTCCCCCAATCTTGATGATCCGCCGCATCGTCAAGTTCTCACTGATTTTCGTAGCATTGGAGTCGTGATACTGCATAGGCAGGTGCGCATCTTGCAACTTCGGTTCCGAGGTGATCGGCCAAATGGTGCGTGGGGTGTTCATCAGGAACGGAGACCAACACCTGACCATGCCCGCTCAGCACCCAAGCATCGTGCTTGTGATGTCGGTTGATGGCATGCTGGATTTTCTCGATCGCTGCTGAAATGATCTGATGGGCCATGATTTCCGCGTCATGGATGTTGATGGTCCTGCGATCAAGGCCAATCATTCTGGCAATGCGATTTGCTGCGAGTTGACGTGATCTTGGTTTGCCATCAGCACTGCTGCAGTCGTCGACGTCTTCCGCGGTATGTCCGAGCAGTAGCATGGCGTCATCAATGGTTGCGAACATTTCATTCATCACCGGCGTGGAGATGCCTCGATATTCGAGATTGCTGACAAGGGCGCAGACAGGAGTTCGCCTGCATCCGGTGTAAACAAGGGAATGGTCACAAAGGCGGTCGTAGTCCGTGAGCGCGTTGGTGGCAACTTTCTGTCCCGTGATCGGGATGATGTCAGTTGTGGTTGATCCAATGTCGATCAACAAAGCGTCGGATGCAATTTCGCGGCCGACGAAATTGGCGAGTGCATGCCAATTTGCTGCTGCGATCAGATCAGGATTTTCACAGGCAGCATTTGCTTGGTGAAAACAGCCGTCGACGCCATAAAATCGAACCTTGGCAATACCAAGCGTTTCAGCGGCTTGGCAGGTCTGTTGCACGATGTGCTCAACGCCCATTTTCCGGTCGAGAAAACAGTCAGCTAATTCGCCGGTCATGGTGACGGCCAATTCTTCGGGCCTGATCCCATGGTCGATAAAGTGGTCTTGTATGTCTTCAATCAAGCTTTGGGAAAGCTGTTCGGGCGTTCGCCACATGGCAAATTCACGGGCTGCGGCGGTAGCACATGAACTGGCATACTTCAGGTTGGCCCCACCAATATCGATTCCGAGAACGAGATTTTGCGTGTCGGATGTCATGCGTTCTCGATCAAATTGTCATTGATCCAAACGTCCCCGTCGGGAGTCCAACGCACTGAGTTGGCCGCGGTGCAACAGGAAACGGCGCCCGTTTCCATGTCAAAGAGTCGTGCCGCGAGATTTCCGTTGATCATTCGGCGGAGGCCTACATAGGATGTGGTCAGACGAGGGTTGATTTCGATCACACAGTCTTCGCTTGGACGTTCCCCCAGTAGGAGATCCAAGCCCACAAAACCGCGCGCTGTTGGTGGCATGGCAACGATGGCTCGTGATGCCAACGCCGTTGCCCGACGTTGATCATCGGCGTCCAGCGGTCCCGTTCCACCACCGTACTCGCAATGGGAACCGGACAAGTCTTGTGAAACAGCAGGCAAAAACGTGTGTTGCGTTGCCGAAGCTACCAGGGCGATCGAAATGGCACGCCCCGGTATCCACCCTTGCAGAATCCCATCCTCGGTCAGATCAGCGGACGCTTTTTCGAAAGAATCATGGATTCTGATTTCCTGTGTCCCGCATCCGTCACGTGGCTTCACGACAAATTTGTCGAAGCGCTGCAGTTCCGCTTCCATACGACGGTCTGTCAGCGTCATGTAGGGTGGGTGGGAAACGCCCGCAGTATGCAAGATTTTTGCGGTCAGATGCTTATCGCTGGCGGTGCGCAGAAAATCGCCGCTACCGGCAATCACGTCGATCCCGCTTGCTCGTAACATGGCAACCGCTTTCGCGAGAATTCCGTCGCTTTCAGGAGCGACAAGCAAAGCGGCGTCACATGTTTGTGCAGCCGTGCCCCATTGCCCCCACAGTGATTGAGCGTGGTCGATGTTGACTGTGTCAGTGGTGTTGCTGGAAAATGTTTTTGCAAAACGAGGGTCCAGCGGGACCACTGTTTCAGCGACTTCGGCAAGGTCAGAGACGATCGACTGCAGCATCGCTGCACCCTCACGCCGCAGACTCGATGGGATTTCGTCGATCACCTGGTCAGCAAGGCCACCGCCGGTGACGTACTCTCCGACAAAAATTCGCATGTTGATTGTCTCCGAACGGAAGGCTCCGAGCACACGACGACCACGCGGTCACCATGATACCGAAAAATGGGAGCCCTGTTGGAATGCTGAAAAGATAAGCGGGCCTGAAAAATCATTCAGGCCGTACAGCATTCTGGTGGCACGGTAATAGGAAAAGCAGGTTGGGTTTGTTCCCAAGCCTAGAAAATGCCGAGATGATCACGAGCCTCGTCGGTCATCAGGTCAGGTGACCATGCAGGCTCCATGACCACTTTGACTTCACACGAGGTAACTTCTTCGAGGCCTTCTGCTGCACCCTTGGTTCCGGCAACCAACTGTGGGCCGGCCGGACACATGGGGCTCGTCATCGTCATCTCGATGTTGACCTCGTGCTTGCCCTCTGCATCTTCCTCGCCAATGCTCACAACATAAATCAGCCCCAAATCAACGATGTTGACATAGAGTTCGGGGTCGATGACTTGTTTCAATGCTTCGCGAACCGTGTCTTCTGCGAGTGCCATGATGCGGACGTCCTGTGAATAGTGTGCTTGGGGTTGATAGATGAGAAATGAACTGCGTTGCTTGACCGAAAACGCGTCTGCGTTCAGACCTCAGTTGGTAGGATTGCTATGCAAATTCATTGGGCACAAGACACGACACTCATCCGCCAAGTGAAGCCGTGATCATGCCAAATGAGAAAAAATCATTCGTATTCGCGTACTTGGCGAGCGATCGCTGCTGCAAGAGCTTCGCGAACACTCTCGATCGAAATCCGATCGAAAATCTGCTGGAAGAATCCACTGACGATCATTCGCGTGGCTTCTTTGCGAGTGAATCCCCGGCAGCGAGCGTAGAAAATCTGCTCCTCGTCGACTTTGGCCGTCGTGCTACCATGCGTGCATCGTACATCGTCCGCTTCGATCTCAAGCCCAGGGATTGAATCTGCCCGCGACGTGTTCGAGAGGACGAGGTTATCGTTTCGCTGGTAGCCATCGGTCTTTTGGGCATCCTTGTCTACCTTGATCATGCCCCGCCAAACCGTTCGGCTTTTGTCCTGTTGGGCTGCCTTGTAAAGGAAATCGCTCCGGCATCCCGGTGCTTTATGGTGCTGCAATGTGTGGTAGGCAATGTGTTGCCTTGCCTCCGTGAACATCACACCATTCACTTGGCTATTAGCTCCGGGGCCGACCAGGTCAACTGTTTGGTTGACCTTGGACAGCATGGAACCCATCGCAGCCAGCGTCCACTGGAGCGTCGCATCACGATCAACCGAAGCCTTCTGCTGGGCAAAGTTGTAGGTCTTGTGCCCCCACTCCTGCAGATTGACATACCGCAGATGTGAGCCGGGTTTCTGAATCAGTTCGACGGCACCCAAGTGCAGTCCCGCAGCGCTGGTTGAAGCACCGTTGCTCTCATGAAGGACGGTCGCTTCCGCACCATCTTCCAAAATGATCAGCGTGTGGGTGGTGTCTGTGCCACCTTCTGACAGGATGGAACCGATGTGAACAGGACGGTCCAGAACCACTCCGCGTGGGACGTAAAGAATTTGCCCTCCCGACCAGAATGCGGCGTGCAACGCAGAGAATTTGTCTTCGTCCGGGTCGAACGCGGTGAACAGGTGCTGTCGAACCAAATCGGGGTGTGTCTTGCACAAGCGTGAAAGGCTACCGAATACAACACCACGCTTGGCGGCAGACTCGTCGAGGCTTTCCCCGACTACTTTGCTGTCGACGGTTTCAATGCGTCCTGCAAGTTCAACATCTTGCAGCAGTTGGTGAACCTGCTCGCGGTCTGCCACGGTTGATTCGCCATGATCGGGACCGGTAGGAACACTGTACTTGCCAATCTGGAAGGCTCGAATGTCGGTGCGAATCCATTCTTCGTGGCGGCGTTCTGGCCACTGCATCGCCGAACCATGTTGCCATGCTTCCCGTCGCATCGCCAGCAACCAGTCAGGTTCGTCGCGTGATTCAATGAACGCATCGAATCCGGCCTGGTCGAAAGTCGTAAAAGTTGTTTGTGTCATGTTTCTTCAGTGTGTGCGCCGCAAAGTCGGTCTGGCAGTGGCGTCTTGGTAAAGCTCGAGATCTGCCACAGGTCGAAAACCGCGGTAGACCGAAACCTTGGGGAGGAATGTGGCCTGAGCCCCCAATGTCAGGAGCTCAGGTGAATGAATTGAGTCGCAGTGCCGTGGCTTCTGTGCCCGAATCTGATTCAGGCGATTCGATTTAGCCGACACTTCCTTCCATTTGCAATTGAATTAATCGGTTCATTTCAATTGCATACTCCATCGGCAATTCCTTGACCAACGGTTCGATGAATCCGTTGACGATCATTGTGCTTGCTTCTTGCTCGGTCAGTCCACGACTGAGGAGGTAGAACATTTGTTCTTCGCCAATCCTCGAGACACTCGCCTCGTGTCCGATTTGGACATCTTGTTCAGCGATTTCGATGTAGGGATAGGTATCGCTGCGGCTCTCCGGATCGAGAATCAGGGCGTCGCAAACCACGTTGTTCTTGCTGTTGTGGGCACCGGGCTCGACACGCACAAGACCGCGATAGCTGCTGCGTCCGCCGTTCTTGCTAATGCTCTTGCTGATGATCTGCCCCGTGGTGTTCGGAGCTTCATGAACAAGCTTGGCACCCGCATCCTGATGTTGTCCGGCGCTCGAGAACGCGATCGATAAGATCTCGCCCCGGGCACCTGGTTCCATCATGTGTACCGCGGGGTACTTCATGGTCAGTTTGCTGCCCAGGTTGCCGTCAACCCACTCCATCGTTGCATCACCATAGGCATACGCTCTTTTGGTTACGAGATTGTAGATGTTGTTTGCCCAGTTCTGGATCGTCGTGTAACGGCAACGAGCGTTCTTCTTGACGATGACCTCAACCACCGCGCTGTGCAAACTCTCGGTTGAGTACATTGGTGCGGTGCACCCCTCGACGTAGTGAATGCTTGCACCTTCATCGACAATGATCAGCGTTCGCTCAAATTGTCCCATACTTTCGGCGTTGATGCGGAAGTACGCCTGCAGCGGAAATTCAACGTGCACGCCTTTCGGAATGTAGATGAATGAACCACCCGACCAGACAGCACTGTTGAGTGCAGCAAACTTGTTGTCCTCCGGTGGGATGATTTTACCGAAGTACTCTCGCAGTAATTCGGGGTGTTCACGTACTGCGGTGTCCGTATCAGTGAAGATGACACCCTGCTTGGCGAGGTCTTCTTCAAGTGATCCGTAAATGACTTCACTCTCAAATTGCGCTTTCACGCCTGAGAGGAATTTCTTCTCTGCTTCAGGAATTCCAAGTTTATCGAAAGTGTCCTTGATTTCCTGCGGAACGTCATCCCAAGTTCGTCCCTGACCGTTGGTCGGCTTCAGGTAGTAAAAGATGTCCTGAAAGTCGATGTCGATATCGCCACCCCATTTTGGCATGGGGCGTGACTCAAAAATTTCTAATGATTTGAGTCGGAATTCACGCATCCAGTCCGGCTCATTTTTGATGTCCGAAATCTGATTCACAATATCGGCATTGATGCCCTTCTGCGCCTTGAAGACCCCTTGGGTCTCAGTGCGGAAATTGTATTTATTGATTTCACCCAGTTCGGCGGATTCAGTGATGTCAGTTGCCATGAGTATTTCCTATTTCTCTGTGTCGTGATCCCGTTTGATTCAGCAGTCTGTTTTTCGTTAAACAGCCGCTTCTTCTGCAAGCATTTCCTGGTTCGCCGCCTCGGCGTCCGGGTATGCCTTACGTATGCGGTCGTATCCGTGCTCGTGCAGTTCGTCTGCCAATTCACGGCCTCCCGTCTCAACCAGTCTTCCGCCCAGCATCACGTG
This sequence comes from Rubripirellula sp., assembly GCA_051010795.1. GTDB lineage: Bacteria > Planctomycetota > Planctomycetia > Pirellulales > Pirellulaceae > Rubripirellula. The sequence continues at coordinate 15,944 of JBPCVE010000038.1, read as the reverse complement.
GGTGAATTCTGGTGGATTGTGTTCCAGCAGTTTGTCATGGTGAGTGATGATGAGGAGGCCCATTTTTCCTTGGCCGATCTCAGCGATCGACTCACTGGCTAAGCGTACTGCGTCCGCGTCCAGTCCACTGTCGGTTTCGTCAAGCACCGCGAACTTTGGTTGTAACATGGCAAGTTGCAGGATTTCAGCCCGCTTCATCTCACCCCCTGAAAAGCCATCGTTGACGTAGCGGCGGGCGAATTCAACGTCCATTCTCAAGTGGGACATCTTGTCTTTCAGTTCTTTTCGGAACTCCCGCATGGGGATTAGTTCCTCACCTTCTTTGCGGTCAGGTCTGCGGACGTTGGTGGTAGCATGACGCAGGAAATCTGCCATCTTCACGCCTGGAATAGCCATCGGACGCTGAAATGCCATGAAGATTCCCTCTCGAGCACGCTCGTCAGGTTCCATTGCCAGCACATCTTTTCCGTCGAGTGAAATCTTACCGCTGGTGACCTCGTACCCCGGGTGCCCCATGATGGCCAACCCAAGCGTGCTTTTGCCGCTCCCGTTGGGCCCCATCAACGCGTGGGTTTCGCCGTGGTTGATCGTCAGATTGACTCCACGCAAAATCGGCTTCTCGCCAACGTTAACGTGCAGGTCTTCAATTTTAAGAACGTGTGTCATCTTGCTAATTCGAAATCTGAGATAGTGAAAGGGAGTGTGTTTCCGTGATCGCTGCAACTTGCAGCAATTTGCCGTGCAATGTTGGTGAGTCGCTGTTGGTAAGTCGCCAATGGTGACCCCTCGGGACCATGACTTGGCAGACTCAGTTATCTGGCTGTCGTGTATTCGGGTGGCAGTCCAGTTTTTTTCTTTGTGCCAGTTTCTCGTCTCGTCGTGCCGGTGTTTCGGTCGTAGGTGTCGTTTTGGGACAGCTGTCACTAGAAGAATCAGTCAACTCGATCTAGGTATCGTTCGCGAGTGGGGAACCCGTTTCCGTTTCAGTTGCGACCGACGCATCCGCTGTCAGCGTAACCGCAGAGAACTGACAACAATCATCACCATCCAAGCGACAACTGCTCAAATGAACGGGTTGCCCGAGAGCTTCGGAAATCATCTGTTCTTCAAGACGGCACATGGCCCGATCATCTGACACATCGGTAAGTGTTGGGAAGGGACACATGCCAATGTCCAGCACTGGCAACTCGCCGGCAGTCGTCACTTCCGCAACCATTTGTCTTGCGGACATGGCTTCGGACAGTTTTTGCATTCTTTCCTCGAAACTGTTCTCGGTTTGGTCCGCCTCGACTTGCAACGCGAACTGTCGCCCCAGCCGTGTGGCCACCGCTGAAACGAGCTTGTTTCGTATTGTTTCGTCTTCCAACGCAACAATCTCTCGCCACATGGCATCGGCCAAGTCAGCGGGATTCGCACCTGCGTCGCGGTGTCCGGTGACTGTCAATCGATAGCGGAACGTCGGACGTCCTCTGCCAGCAACAACCTTCTCGCGATCAATCAGGCCCAGTTCCAGCAATCTCTCGATCCGCTGACGGATGGCGGTTGCAGTCACCCCCAGAAGCTCGGTGAGTTCCCCAACTCCCCAAACTTCTCCACCACGCATGGCAGACAACAATTCCCGGTCGACCGAGCGGAGTGCGTTTGTATTGGCTTGTGAGGTCAAAGGGGTTTGGATTGAAGTTTGTGGAGGAAGTTCAGTTGATTTTCGCTTTTGCCCAAGGGATCCAGCCGGCGTATTTAGCAGGGGGGATTCCGACGCGGTGGCCAACCGGCAAGTTGTCCGAAACTATCGCTCGCCACTTGTTTGGATCTGTATTTCCGTGGGACCCCTCTGGCGGGGATTGATCGGCCCGCTTGGCTTAACGCCCATCGACTCTTGCCTGTGAATCATTGTAATATTACGGACGCGGTGATTTTTGACAACTGCTGGTGTGAAAAATAATTGTACCACGGCTCCTGGTCCGAACCGGTATCTTCGCGACTTTAGCGGGGAACCCCGTTTCGTCGGATTTGGGGCTTAGTGCCCCCCACTGCTAAAGCGACCGTTTGGCTGATACGATCCAGCATCGAACGCTCGGACCGCCTTGTTGCGAATTTCAGCCGTTCGTCAGCTTTTTTCTCCTTTCCTTCGTATCAAGCGTCACTCTGAGTCTCCCAATGAAAGCAGTTGCGGTAACGCCCGGCACGCCAAATAGTGTTCATCTGGAAGAGATTGACAAGCCAACTCTGGACGTGGTCCCTGATGGTTTGGGGGTCCTTGTACGCGTTTTGAAAGTCGGTGTCGACGCGACGGATCGTGAAATCAATGATGCGCTTTACGGGAACGCCCCCGATGGTGATGGGCATTTGGTGATTGGGCACGAGTCGTTTGGCGTGGTTGAGGCGGTTGGAGAAAACGTCAAACGCGTCAAGGTTGGCGATTATGTGACTGCGACAGTTCGTCGCCCCGGAGGCTCGATTTATGACCTGATCGGGACGAACGATATGACCAGTGAGGAAGAGTACTACGAGCGAGGGATCAATCTGCGTCATGGTTATTTGACGGAGTACTTTGTCGATGAAGAAGAGTACATCGTTCGAGTGCCACTGGGTCTGAAACATCTGCACGTTCTGATGGAGCCGATGAGTTGCGCCGCCAAGGCGGTTCATCAGGCTTACGAGGCACAGCAGCGGATGAAAGTTTGGAGACCTCAGGTCGCATACGTATTGGGAGCAGGGCAGATTGGTCTTCTGACCACCTTGGTGTTGAAGCTGAGGGGGCTCGAAGTTTACACACTGGCTCGGGGCGAGGCTCCTAATCTCAAAAGCGAGATTGTGAGCGGTTTGGAGGCGACTTACGTCAGCACCCGCGAAACCTCATGGGACGATCTTGTTGCACAGACTGGAAAGCCTGACTTGATCGTGGATGCGACCGGAAGCAGTCGACTTGCATTTGAAGCAATGGAGCATCTGGGACTCAATGGAGTTCTTGTCTGGACAGGGATCACCGGTGGTGACAACAAAAGTGAGGTTCCTGCCGACAAAATCAATCTGCAGTGGGTCCTTGGAAACAAATTGTTGTTGGGCAGCGTGAATGCAAATCGTCATCATTTTGAAATGGGGATCAAGGATTTGGCGCTCGGCGAAATGATGTATCCCGGAGTACTGGAACGCATCCTGACCAACCCCGTTGACGGCCTAGAAAATTTTGCCGAAATGATGCGACTGCTGGTCGAAGAAAAGGATGCCTTGAAGGTCTATGTGAACGTAGCAGACGAGTAGCAGACGCAGGTCCTTCTAGCAGCGATTCACATCCGTATGTATTGCATGCCGGTGATGAACCTGGTTCAGTCGCGTGGACAGGATATAGTCGATTGGCGGCGGAAACGCGTCTGTGTGCTGTGCCTGTGTCGGTTTTGACTCCTGTTTCGGTCTTGACTGTAGGCAGTGCGCGTTTCGGTCTCGACGGCACACCAACTTCGACCCCGCCTGTACGGTCCCCATCAGGCTCATTCGGGGCTCTACCCCTCGCTTCCCACTTTGGGTTCGTGGCTTGTTGCGAGTTCCTGGTGGATTTGCTGCAGTTGCTCAATCGCGTTTCGCATCGCGACGTGATCGATTTCGTGGACGTCAATCGGGTCCCCGACGCCGCGGAGCATGGTGATCGTCAAACGGCCTCCCAAATGTTGCCTGAACTCTTCCAAACCGTGCATCAAACGCTCGGTGGGGGTCAATTCTTCATGCCACAATGGGATGCCCAGTCGAGTCAAGCATTTGCAAACAGCTCGCATGTCCTGCTCGGGAAAACCGAACTTCAGTGAGGAGTAAATTGTGTCAATCGCGACCCCAATGGCCACTGCTTCGCCATGACGGATCTGATAATGGGTCAGTGGTTCAAGTCGGTGTGCTGACCAATGGCCGAAGTCCAATGGGCGAGCTTCCAGCATTTCGAATGGATCACCTCCGTGGGTGATGTGCTTCAGGTGCAGCAGGCACGACTGGTGCACAGCTCGCTTAGAAGCAACAGCTTCTCGTTCCCGGATGGCGTCAGCATTTTCGCATAGCCACGAGAATTCTGCCTCACTTTTCAGCAGTGAGACTTTGACCGCTTCACTGAATCCGCATCTGAAATCACGATCGGGCAACGTCTGCAGCAGGTTCGCATCGTTGATCACCGCCCACGGGACGGCAAAGGTACCGATCCAATTCTTCTTTTCGAAGTGATTGATTGCGTTTTTGACGCCAACTCCCGAATCAGCTTGTGCCAGTGTTGTGGTCGGCAGGCGAATCAGTCGGACGCCGCGGTGGGCCACAGCGGCTGCGTAGCCAACGGCATCCAGCATGGCGCCGCCGCCGATGGCGACAATGTAACTGCGGCGATCCAGGTTCAGCTGATTGATCTGCTGCAGAATCAGTTCAACCGTCTTCGATGAATTCTTGACGCCTTCCCCACCGTCAACAAGAACCGGTGCGTGAACCAGGTCGATGGCATTCGCCTGTCCAAGCTGCTCCGCAATACGGCCGGTGGGTTCGGCCAATGAACGTTCCGCAATCAGCAAAACCTTGGCATTTTCCCCATCGCCAGCTTCAATGACCGACAACAATTGGGGAAGGTCTTTCCGTGACACGTCATCAGTGACTCGTAGGCGATGCACAAATGGCACCGAAAACTGGATGTCGAGTGAGGTTTCGGGCGGGTCGGGCATGGGTAAAGGGAGCTGCTGTGGGTCGCTTGCGTCGTTAGATAAATGCAGTGTTAGCTGGGGTCGGATTGGCGCTGGAGGCGGGGATAGGTCGTCGTTGAGTTGCGTTTTCGTGACTACCGCGAGGTTTTCATGAAAACCGAAATCAGTGAAACCGAAATCAGTGAAACCGAGTGTCATGCGAATCTGTTGGGCGGCTTGCTCATGGCTTCACGTCTTCCCAGCCTCTCCACAACCACTTCAGGGAATCGGGAAAGATGGTGCCGGCATGTTTTCCATTGTGTCCCCCGTCGCCAAATACCAGTTTGTAATCGTAATTCTTATATGACAATGCCCGTGCCATTTGACGATTCGCCAAGGGCCAGTTTCCAAAGCGGTTGTCCAGGTCGTTTTCGCCATCCTGCAGCAGAACACGAATGGGTTTTTTATCTGTTTTGCGGATCATCGGAGGGTAGTTGTGGCCACCTCGCAGGTCGACAAAACTGCCGATGTGGCTGAGCACTTTTCGAAATCGGTCGGGGCGGTGCCAAGCAACGGAAAAGGCGCAAATCCCGCCCGAGCTGTTGCCGCAAATCGCTCGCAATTCGGGATTCTTGGTAATCCGGTAATTCGCCTCAATGGGTGGCAAAACCTCCTCAAGCAAAAAGTTCGCATAGTCACCATTGACACTGTCATACTCAACACTTCGGTTCGCGGGCGTCGGTTTCCAACCGCGTTTGTCAGGTAATTCGCCTTTGTGGCCTGGATCGATCATGACGGCGATCGTGACTGGCATCACGCCCTTGGCAATCAGGTTGTCAAAGACGACGGGAACCCGGAAATCACCTCGCGTACCGACAAAGGCGTGGCCGTCCTGGAAAACCATCAGTGCCGCTGGCCGGTCGGCGCTGTACTGCGCAGGTACATACAGGCTGTAGCGTCTCTTGGTTTCGGGGAAAACTTTGCTGCCCGCAAGCATATGCTCAGTCACCGTCCCACGTGGGTTGGCCACGTTGAGCATGGAATCCGGCCCATGCTGATACGACACGTCCGCCGCGTTGAGAGGTTGTTGCGGCAGTGGAAACAGAAAAACGACGAAAACAGTCATCAAAGGAACGACTGCTGTAAAAGACTGGGAAAGCGACACAGGGAATGGCATGCAGAGTGGAGAATTGAGGAATTGAGGAAGGGAGGTAAACACAGTTTAACGTGGTTTTGGACCAAGCATGCTTGCCGAAACAGATTTTTGCCAAGGGTGGCTTTGACATGGGATGTCGCATGGCTCATGGTGTTTGCCAAAACTCATAAGCGCCGAAGCCATGATTTGCGGAAAGCAGTGCTCGTCCTTGAATGATGACGTTTCTTGGCAAGGCAAATTTGACTGCTGTTGAATTGGTTTGTCCACGGTTGCTTTCCTGCCAATGGCATCAGAGGCTGTGCCAAGGGCGAGAAAGTTGCGGCGGAAGCTGGCTCAGTGGAGCGAGTTTTTGGCCTACCAGAGTGAGGGGTTCGAGGTGAGTGTCATGCTTGAGATGCGCCACTGGATGCTCACGACCTGGTGATTGATACACAGCTGATTTTACGACGTAATGGGAGAGATGCAGGCGATGGATAGGCGACGTTTGGGGGCAAGTGGTCTGGTGGTGTCTGATATTTGCATGGGCACGATGACCTTCGGAGGGCAGTGTGACGAGGCGACCAGCCATGCCATTTGTGATCGAGCTTGGGATTCCGGCATCGATTTCTTTGACGCCGCTGAGATCTACCCCGTTCCTCCCACAGCTGAACTGATGGGGGTAACCGAAGAGATCGTTGGCCGCTGGATGAAAACAAAACCACGAGAGACCGTGGTGATTGCAACCAAGGTTACCGGGCCGGGACATGGTTGGTTCGTTCCTCCGGTTCGCCATGGAAGAACAGCGTTGGATCGGCGGCAAATCGTCGCTGCTTGTGACGCTTCCTTGGCTCGCTTGGGAACTGATTACATCGATCTTTACCAGACGCATTGGCCAGATCACGGCATGCCTTACGAAGAAGTGCTTGGTGTGCTTACGGAGTTGCGTGATGCAGGAAAGGTACGAGTGGTTGGTTGCAGCAATGAGACCAGTTGGGGGTTGATGAAAAGCCTGTGGACGGCTGAGACGCATGGTGTTGATCGTTATCAAACGGTTCAAAACAACTTCAGTTTGATCAATCGCCGATGTGAAAGTGAGTTGGCGCAGGTTTGCCGTCGAGAGCAGGTAAGTCTGTTGCCCTATTCACCGCTGGGCGGCGGAGTCTTGACTGGAAAGTATCAGCAGGGCCGACCGGAAGGAGCAAGGTTCAGCGCTTATCTCGAGGATGGAAATGAGCGACAAAAAAAGATGGCGCGGAGATTTGTCAATCCAAGAACACTGGACACGACCCGGCGACTCTCCGAGATTGCCCAGTCATTGGGAATCACGCTCACTGCCTTGGCCGTCGCTTGGAGCCGTCAGCACGACTTTGTTGCCTCAACCATCATCGGAGCGACCAGCCTGCAGCAGCTTGATGAATCACTTGAGGCACGCGACTTGGTGCTGGATCAGGAGACGTTGGATCGGCTGGATGAGTTGGAGGCTGAAATTCCTAATCCAATGAGCGAGGACGGGTTACGCCGATTGTAGGGTCTTTGTTGTTTTTTCCGATTTCAGCAGATTTGGTGATTGTACTCATCGCTACTTCGAAATAACGTGGATTTAACGGGGAGATTTCAAGCACGTCCACTTTTTGGAAGTAGGTGGGCGCTCATGCGAATCGCAACCCTTGTTCTCATCGTTATCGTCTTTTCGCCGCTTGCTCAAGCGGCTGACTGGCTGACACTGCCAAGTCGCTACAGCCACAATCCGAGTACGGGTGAGCGCGTCGCGCAATACACCAAAATCCAAGCACCGTCCGTACCGCAGCCGTCCAATTTTCGTACCAGCGGCTACACCCATACCCGTAGTTCTTTGAACTACGGCCAGTCCGCAGATAACTACCACCGCGTTGAGCAGTGGGGTGATCCGGTGCGTCCTTACGGCGAATGGCGATTTCCTTATCGGCCCTACAGCACTCCCTACCCAAATTGGGGGCCGCCTTATGCCGGTTTGAATTTGGGAGGAGGCTATTACGGTCCCTACGGACCCGCGCCTTACGATCCTTATCGAGGCGCTGGGATGAATCCTGGTGGCCGCTACCCAATGTCACCTCGGAGTGGTTCCGTTCCAGGGGGGCGAGTCCCAGCAGTTGGCGGTGGCCGGCTTCCCGGTGATGGATTGCTGCCACCCACAGCAACCATGTCTGCCGTGCCCAATCGCGACGGTATTGGGATGCCCGTGGATGGCATTATCCCTGAGGGCGAATTGTTACGTGCACGGGACCAGAGTTCGGTCGGTAGCCGTCGTGGGCTGAGTAGCGGGCGTGCCGAAGGTGAGCGAGCGGGGCAGGCTGTCAATCCTGCTCCTGGTCCGGCCAACGCTCCCAATGTTGCAGGCACTAACTATCCCGGGCAGCAGTACGACCCCCGGTACAGATTGCCAAGCAATCAGGGAAATCGCGGGCGATACCGTCCGACTCCACAACCGAGTCCTTTCAATCCTTATCCTTCCGGTTCGGGAACGCCCTACCCTGTGGCTCCCTACTATGACGGATACTATCCGGTTTATCGCGAATGAGTGCGTTCCTGTATCTCATACTTGGACAGGCTTGCAGTGACGGCGACGGTCGACGTGCAATAAGCTGCTGCTGACTTGCGTGCAAGCAATGGCATGTCTGGCTTATGGGCAGACAGTTTCGCGAGAGGTCAGTAAGACACAGGGGATCCGATTCACCGAACGCCAGTGTCTGGCAAAGCAACATCGCCCAGAGAATGGTCGACCAAAATGTTCGTTTGACCAGAGCCTGTGTGAGCCTTATGTGGCATAGGCCCTAGGCCCGCATGGAAGACGATGTGGTTGGAGAACTTTTTTGGGGGGACAAGGCCCACGGGTGCGTTGCTTTTGAAAGCCTGCTCTGTCTGAGATCATGATCCGAACAACTGTGACCATGATCCGAGCAAATTGTACAGGCCTTTAAGCCCGTTCAGTCCGCATTCTTAAACGGATTTCGCTCCGGTGGTTCGTCGTGATTGACATTCTTGAGTATTTGCTGAACGACAAAGTTGACGAGAGGCACGCGATGCCTGACCCAAACGTGAGTAGTTTCGGGTTTGCAACCCAAACGACTCTTCGCTTCCAACGCTGTTCTTCCAAAAGAAATGTTCTTGCAACGCCAGCTTATGGCCTGTTCGATCACTGCCAATAGTAAAGCGTGGTAGACGGGCAGACGCGCGTTTGCTGCGTAGTCCATTCCCAAGTAGAACCCGATTGCCGTTTCGCCATCGCGGACGACGGTTACAAACCCGATCAACAAGCCATTTTCACGGATCCCAATGGTCTCAAAATTATCGTTCAGGGATTCGGCAATTCCTGGAAGTGTCGTGATGCTCAATTCAAACAAGCAGACATCGGCCTTCGCGGCCACGGCTTTGTACAACTGCAGGATTCGGTCTGCTTCGCTTCGAATGTCTCGAATCGGTGATACTGTGAGACTTTCCGATTCGAATGGTTTCCTGACTTTCCTCGCCGCAGCCCGGTAGCGTTTGGTCAGACTACCCAGATAGTCGTCCAGAGTTAGCCAATGTGGGCTTAATGAAAGAACCATGTTCGGCTCGGTCTCTAGCGATCGGTAGCGAAACGGTTCCAGTGCCGTCGCATCCAAGCGATCAGATTCGACTAGATCTTTGACGATCACGTAGTCGACTTGGCCATGCAGTCGGTCGGCGCGTCGGATTCGGTAAAGACAATCGGCGATGCCGTGCCAAATCGGCTGTTGGTCCTGGCCTGCTGCGATTGCCGCACCATGCGGGCCCCAAGTGTGTACATTGCCACATATCATGAGCCGACGTTTCAGCAGTGCCAGAGACTTACGCTTCCATTGCTCTGGCAAGTTCTCTGTTTCTTCTGAATTTGAACCAACCAGCTGGGTTCCGACGACATCAAAGGTCTGTGTCGCGATCGCTGCCACGGGGGTTTGGTGGTCGTAAATGATGGCAAAGTTGCGAACAATGTCCTCCGAGAACTCGTCCTGAGCGGAGCTCAAGTACCGGCGACTCATGAACACTGACGATTCTGCGGTTACCTTGTCCCAGTGATCCGCGTTCAGGAATTCGATTCTGTTGGCAATGGAAAATTTATAGCTGGACGCTTTCCTTGTCGGCGAAGATTTTGGTTTCTCGTTGAGCATGGCAGTAACGCAAGAAGTATCCAAAGAGTGATGAACAAGTGTGTGAGAGGATAGGAAGCGCGCAAACATTGTAGCATTGGAAAGTCATAGCCGTTTCTACCGATGGTTCATGCGTACTCACTGATCACTTGGTGGTGAGGCACGAGTCTCTCGACGGTTGCATGCTGAACTCGATCCTCGTGTCCGCGTCGCCTGCTTGTGAACCGTGCTCATGTAGGCGGCGGCAAGCAGCCAGAGATTTTGAGACAGCTCTCACGGTACGTTTGTGAGGATGACTTGTGCTGTGCGTGATTTGCTAACACCCGATCAGCACTGTCGGCGACAAAATGTTTCACAGAGTTTTCAGTAGCGCAGTTCACTGCAAATTGGTGCGATGAGCTGTTTTGATCTCATGTTGGGAATGCCGATTTGAACTCGACGTATTTGAGCCAAGGAACTTTCAGATGCCAGCGTTGCCTGGCTCTGAGTGAGATACGCGTTCCGCGACACGCAACTTAGCACTTCGGCTGCGAGGATTTTGCTGTATTTCCTCTTCGCTGGGACGCAGCGGCTTTTTTGTCAACACGTTCCATCTCGGGTCGTCTCGGAACGCATTCTTAACGATGCGATCTTCAAGTGAGTGAAAGCTGATGATGGCTAAGCGACCCCGCTCTGAGATCCAGTCGGGCGCCGATTGCAGAGTGCGTTCGAGAGCCCCCAGTTCATCGTTGACGACAATCCGCAGAGCCTGAAATGTCCGCGTTGCTGGGTGGATGTCATGGTTTTTACTGCGTGGCACGCAGCGTTTGCAGACATCCACCAAGTCTTCCACTGTCTTCACGCTGGCCTCACGTCGGCGTCTGGCAACGATTTCGCGAGCGATCCGGCGGCTGTAGCGTTCTTCACCGTAGCGATAGATCGCATTGGCGATTTCGGCTTCCTTATTCCAAGCCAGCCACTGGGCTGCCGATTGCCCTGATTCAGGGTCAAAACGAAGATCTAGCTCAGCTGACGCACGCATGAAGCTGAAGCCGCGGTGGGGGTCAGCCAATTGATCACTCGACAGGCCGAGGTCCAGGACAGCACCGTCAGCGATCGACAGTTCAAGGGCTGCCAACGCCTGCGGAGCTTTCTCGTAACTACCAAGAAAAACATTGAGTCGGGAGTCGTGTTGTTCTGACTCCACTCGCTCGCTGACAGCCGGGTCACGGTCGAGTCCAACAAGGTGTCCCCGATCTGCTGGCAGTGTTTCCAGCAGTAACGCAGAGTGGCCGCCGCCACCGTAGGTGCCATCGACGATCACGCTGGGTGATATCTCACCCAGCCAGTGAACGATTTCGTTTGGCATCACAGGAATGTGACATGTCGCGATTGGCTCACGATCTTGTGGGCGATTTTCAGCCGGCACCAGCGATACTCTTGTTGCAGTTCAGGGATTCGTCCATATGGTCACTGACTTCTTTGAGTCGTGTCAGATCACCGCCGCCAACTTCGGCGGCAAGCCAACCAGTGAACTCGACATCGCGAAGAGCTTTTTCAACCGAGGGCCAGTTGATGTCCCCTTCGGTTATTTTCGTGAACTTGCCTTGCTCTCGCGAGAAACCCTTGGTGTCAAGCTTCTTGATCCGCTTGTTGAGCGTGCGAATCCACTCTGCGGGATCGCCGTACTTCCAGTGGTTGCCGATGTCATACTGAACGCCGACCAAAGGCGAGTCAAACGAATCGATAAAGGCAGCCAGTCGCTCGGCAGATTGATCGTTGCCACCCTCGTGGTCGTAGCAGAAATCGTTCCAGACATTCTCGATCAGGATCGAGACGCCTTTTTCTTTGGCGACGGGTAAAGCAGACCGGATAGCAGCTTGTGCTCGTTCCATGACCTCGGCGTCTGTGCCATCTTTTCCATGACCGGGTACTAACAGCATTGTTTTGCCGCCAACGGCTGCAGTCTCGGTCAGCCCCTGATTGAGCTTTTCGAGTGCAACTTCCCTAACCTTTGGGTCTGGGTCGGTATGCCGTTGCCCCCAGTGATAGCCACCCACAGTTCCATCAATGATGATGCCTGATTCCTTGGCTGCTTTATTGGCAGCTGCGATGTCGATTCCGGGAACATTCAGTTCCACACCTTCAAACCCGGCTTCCTTGGCCATGTTGAACTTATCGGTCAGCGATCCCTTGGAGCGAATCATTCCAACCTTGAGAGTCTTTCGCAGCCACGGTTGTTGCTCCGATTTGGTGTCGGCGTGAGCGTTTTGTCCAAAGCTGTGCATGAAACTGCTGCCTGCAATGCCGGTTGCTGAAAGGGCCATGAATCGGCGGCGGCGAATCTGTGCGTGATCGGTCATCGTTTCACCTGCAATCAAATGGGGTTGAGGGGGAGAGCGAGTGCGTGGGGGGGACGTGAGTCAGTCGAACTGTAAATCAGAGTGGGTGGTTGTTGTCTAACTGACCCGCTCAAGGATAAAAGACGCCTGACGTTGTGGATATCCGGCGTGTCACTTGGTGACAGGAATAAAAAGTGCTGGGCACGGGTTGGGTGGCTCAGGCTTTCTGGGCCGGTACCTCGTGGTTGGCAGGCCGCACAGTATAAACACAAAACGAGCGGTTCAGGCGAGGACGTTGTGAACTACCTTGCCATGAACATCAGTCAGGCGGAATTGCCGACCTTGAAATTTGTAGGTTAGCCTTTCATGGTCAATGCCCAGCAGGTGCATGAGGGTGGCTTGAAAGTCATGCACATGCACAGGGTCGTCGGCGACGTTGATTCCCAGGTCGTCAGTCGACCCGTGGCTGATCCCAGGTTTGACTCCCCCGCCAGCCATCCAGACGGTGTAGGCATACGGATGGTGATCACGGCCCCACCTCGGGCGATTGTTGATGTCGCCCTGCAGGAAAGGAGTACGCCCAAATTCACCGCCCCAGATGACAAGCGTGTCCTCAAGTAAACCGCGTCGTTTTAGATCCATCACCAAAGCCGCGCTGGGCTGATCAGTGTCGCGGCATTGGTTGTACAGTTCCGTCGTCAAACTGTTGTGCTGGTCCCAGCCTGCGTGCATCAATTGAACATATCGACTGCCGCGTTCGATCAATCGTCGAGCAAGCAGGCAGTTGTGTGCAAACGTGCCTGCCTCCTTTACGTCAGGACCATAAAGGTCCAGTGTTTCCTGTGACTCATCCGAAAAGTCTGCCAGTTCTGGAATGCTGGACTGCATCTTGAAGCCCATCTCGTACTGGGCAATCCGTGTTGCGATTTCGGGATCACCAAATTCCTGGAGTTTCAGTTCGTTGATGGCGGCGATGTCATCCAGCCAGCCACGCCGAACCTCACGGCCGATGCCATCAGGATTTGAAACATAAAGTACAGGGTCGCCGCTGCCTCGGAATTTGACACCCTGGTAACGGGATGGCAGGAAACCGTTGCCCCAATAAAAATCGTAAAAGATTTGCCCACAGCTTGTGTTCTTGGTGATGCTGGTCATTACAACAAAGGCGGGTAACTCATCGGTTTCGCTACCCAGCCCATAAGATAGCCACGCTCCCAGCGTCGGTCGTCCCGGCATTTCGGCACCACTGAGATTGAAGTTGATCGCTGGGGCATGATTGACCTGTTCCGTGTGCATGCTTTTGACGAAACACAATTCGTCACTCACCTTTGCGGTGTGGGGCATGAAATTACTGACCCACGCACCCGATTCGCCATGTTGAGAAAAAGGTTCCACGGGGGCCAGCAGCAGTTTGCCATCTGCCTTGCCTGTCATCGTGCTGAACCGCCGATCGCCGATGTAAGACGCAGGAACGGGTTCAGAGTGCCGTTTCTTCAGATTGGGTTTCCAGTCAAACAGGTCCACATGGGTAGGAGCACCGTTCTGAAACAGGTAAATCACACGTTTGGCCTTGGGCGCAAAGTGTGGCAGAGCGGGCAGTCCGCCAATGCGAGTGGCTGCAGATCCATCCCCCTCGCCACCAATTGGTAAGCCATCAACTGCCAAGCCATCACGTTGAAGTAGCGATGCAAGAGCGGCCGTCCCGATGCCGGTTGCGGATCGGCCGAAGAAATGCCGGCGATTGAGATGTTGTTGGTGTTGTTCCAGAGGATTCATGAGCCGAGTCGTAGGGTAAGGGATCATTCCCGGTTCAGGGTTTCGTCTAAGTTCAAGATGGCCAAGCAAAGGTTGGTCCATGCCGCCAGTTCGTTGGGTGCGATTCGTTCGTCGGGCGTCGATTCGCCAACGGCAACCAAAGCTAACGCATCCTTGGATCCATCAGCGAACTGGCTGCGGGTTCGTTTCAAACCCCGGAGCAGGATTTCGCGTTCCTGATTCGACGCAGACCTCGCCAAAACTCGCTTCATGATCGCATCAACGCGATCCGCATCGGTGTCGTCTGCAGGCTCTTTACCATCGGAATGTTGCAGTAGGGTTCGTTGGGCAAGAGCCCGGGCGGCTTCCACATAGGCTGTGTTGTTCAAGGTCTGCAGTGCATGCAGGGGCGTGTTGGTTCGACTGGCGACTACCGTGCACGTCTGGCGTGTTGCGTTGTCAAAGAACATGGTGGGCGCGATGATCCGTCGCCAATACGTGTATAAGCTTCTTCGGTAAAGCTTTTCTCCCCTGTCCTGCGTGTATTTCTTTTTGCCAAACGATGCTTCTTCCCAGATGCCTTTGGGCTGGTAAGTGTTGACGGCTGGGCCTCCGCTGACCGGAGACAAAAGCCCGCTCACTGCCAATGCCTGGTCTCGGAGCATCCAAGCCGGCAATCGATTTCGCGATGCCCGTCCAAGCAGGCGATTGTCTGGATCTCGCTGGTAGGTTTCGGAGTTTGGGATGATTGATGTTTGGCGATAGGTGTGGCTGGTGACAATGGTTCTTATCAATTCTTTGACGTTCCAGCCGTTCTGCTGAAACGTTTTTGCCAGCCAGTTGAGTAATTCCATCTGAGCGGGAACTTCACCCTGAGTACCAAAGTCTTCGGTTGTCTTGACCAGTCCGATGCCGAAGATTTGCTGCCAGAACCGATTCACTGTCACACGGGCGGTGAGTGGGTTTCGTGAATCAACCAGCCAGCGGGCAAGCGTCAACCGATTGGCCGGTTGTTTTGGATTTGATTTCGTGTCACCAGTAGTTGGTGGTCGCATGAATGCAGGCAGCCCAGGTTGGACTTCGTCCGTGGGTTTGTTGTACAAGCCTCGGTTCAGTACAAATGTTCGACGCGGCTTTGCCATGTCAGCCATTACCATGACTTTGGGCAAACTTCGATTTAATGCATCTCGTTGCTTGATTAGCTTGGCTTTCTTGTCTGTCAGTTGCTGGAAAGCAGGTGACGTTGCCTGGCGGCGATTGGTGATCAGTTGTTTTTGCTCGTCTGTGCGTTGAGCCTTGCTCGCTTTCAGTGCAGCGTGCAGATCGTTTTCGCTCTCAGCAAGCTTAGGCTCAGGCTCGTTAGTGACCGAAATCAGGAAGTGACCCAGATTGTGCTTTTTGTGCACTGAATCGTGCCGCAACACCACCTGAAGTGTCTCGCCTGCCATGATTTCGCGAGGATTTTTCAAACGAAAAATTGCAGCGTGGGCACGGTCGACATGGCGTCCTTCGTAAACCGCCCAGCCGGTACTGTTGTTTCCATCGAATGCATTCGTGACCGCCAGTGATCCCTGTTCGAAGGTTGCTTCGGCTGATGCGATTTCGAGTCGGGCGATTTTTTTTGAATCACTACCTACGACATGTATTTCCAGTTCCGTCAACACAAAGTTCCCGCTGTCGGAATAGGAAAGGCTGTTGCGTGGAAAGGACTCGTGCCGTAACGCATCGATGCGTACCGCTGTGATCTGTTGCTCAGGCACCTCGGTCACGATGGTGTAGGTGTCTGTGTCCGGGGCAGGCCCACTGGCAAGCACCGACTGGTCAGGCAGGATCGATAATTTTGATCCGGTTGCTTCCGCTTTGATTGGCTTGGCAGCTTGCCAACGTGGTTTGGTGTCCAGACGCTCCCGTTCCTGTGCTTCCCACTGGCTCTGGCCCGTTGCCA
>JBPCVE010000037.1:0-11697 GCA_051010795.1 Rubripirellula sp. | reverse complement strand
GCGTGTACTCGTCGATCACCACCAGCAACCGAAGTTGACGACCATACTCGGTCCGATCTGTCACAAAGTCGTAAGACCACACATGATTCTTTTAGCGGGCACGGTGACGCACGCAACCGTTCTCACTCCCGCCAGGGAATCGTCGCTTACGATGCTATTTTCGCGGGACTTGCATATGTTCTCGCTTCCAAAGTCGATGGACACGTTTCTCATTCACCGTCCAACCTCGCTGCGTTAACAACCTATAAATGCCCCTCAGTCTCTCTGCACAAGTGTTCATGAATTACCCCTCAGCTGACAACTATGCGGTAAAAGACGGTTGTACGGAAAAACAACGGTACCTAGCGAGCCCCGTCCGAAAGGTTTGAAAACAGCGTTTTTTTTTTGCACTGGGCGGACCTCTGATCCAGTAAAATGCGTCTTGCATTTGAGCCAGCAAACGACTTCCGACAGCATCGCATCTTTTGCTCAAACAACGGACCCTGTTACGCAAAACAGGAGAACGTACAATCGATGCATGTTCGAACTCCGCTGCCCCGTCCGAAACTGCCATGCCACACTTGAACGGCAAGAAAATGGCCTCAGCTGCTCTGCAGGGCACCACTTCGACCGCGCTAGAGATGGTTACTGGAGCCTCGTCCAACCCCAAGATCGCAAATCGTCCAAAGCTGGCGATGCTGACTCGGCTGTCCTCGCACGTCACCGGTGGCTACAGCGTGGCAATGCGACTGAGCTCATCAATTTCCTGAAACCTTGGGTGTCCCAAGGCGTAGCTTCCTCACCGTCAAATTCAACAACGATCTCAAACTCCCCAAGGATTCTTGATTTGGGATGCGGTGAGGGTACCTTCGGTCCCGCCCTGTTTGGCGAATACGCGAACAGTTATTGTGGAATTGATCTGTCCAAGAAGGCCATGCGTCTGGCCGCACGGGGTTGGCCAGAAGCAACGTGGGTGCTGGCAAACGCGGATCGCACCCTGCCTATCCATGACGAAAGCGTCGACTGCGCCATTTCATTGTTCGGACGCAGGCCTGTCAGTGAACTTGCACGTATTTCAAAGCCTGACGGTAAGTGCATCATCGCCGTCCCTGCCGAAGATGACTTGATTGAACTGCGTGAAAGAACACAAAACGCTGGGCATCGCCGCAGCAGATGGGAGACAATCGTCGATGAATTCAGTTCATCTGGCTATCAATTCCGGGAGCACCAACTCTGGAAACAACAACTAAATCTGGATCGCGATGCAATCACTGATGCCCTCGCGATGACCTACAGAGCAGTCAGATACTCACAACAGGCAAGGCTTGAATCTGTCTCTGGAATGCAAGTCACACTCGCAGCAGACGTGCTTCTGTTTGCTCGCAGTTCATAATCGAGTGGCTAAAAACTCACTTCTCGACTGGCGGTTTTTTGGCCCGCTGTTTTTCGATTTGCTCACGATTGAATTGAAACAGCAACTCGGGCGTATCGCCACATTCATAAAAATCGACGGCGACAAAGTTCGGAAAACACTTTGTTTCCTCCTCACATTCTTCAAGCCGGGCCTTGAGAACGGCTTCGGCATTTGCTTTTTTTGCCAAGCCCAACCCGGCGATCGGTCGCGTCAAAAAGTGATTCAGAATAAATAGTGCATTGGTCTGTTCACCACGATTGCGTTTGAAACTGAATTCATCAACCTGCTTAACCGAATAATGTGTCTCCTGACAAAACTTCCATACATCGTGATAACCACGCCATTCACCACCACCTGAGTCAGTGAACAGAACCAAGCGTTTCCCCTGGGCAATCATATCACTGATCTTTGGCCATGGACTATCACTGCCCTGTTGATGCAACATGCCCAACAAGTCAGACGTCTTAAACACCTCCTGTACTACAGCAGCGGGAGCGTAACATTCCAGAATCAAGGTAATGACAGCATCGGGCCGTCCCTGCATGAACGTATTAATTTCATCGAGGGCAGTATCCAGTGGAACCGTGCCCAACACCGAAGAACCATGCAATAAGAACGGTCGGTCGCCGATCATGTGCACATCAAGCATCAACCCGCGTACACCATCATTCAGTTGACGCGTGATCCCATGCGACTGATTTGGAAACCACCATCCTTCTGCTCGATTTGACATTGCATTGTGTGTGACCAACCATGAAATGTCGCTGTACTTCGCTTGTAAATATCCCGGAAGAGTCTCGGGTGAGAAGCCATCGGGAACCAACCGCGAAAGCTTACCTTTCCCCGTTTTCCCAAACAACTTTCCGTCGATTTGTTTGTCAGTACCAGCAGTTTCATTCTCGCCCGCAACCAAGCCCTGCGATCCGGCGAGTTCGATTTCCATCGCGAGGCACGCACACAGCACGACCACTATTAACCCCACAGGCCAGCGGAAAAATCGGCTAGTAAAGGCCGTTAGTCGCAGCAACTTGGCGAGGTATCGCATGGCCCATCACGGTTGGATGTGAGAGATAACACGAAGGAGACATTGAAGAGTGGTACATTGTAGCCTGTCCCACCACTTTTATCGATGACTTGAAATCCACAGCGTCTCGCGAACCCCTGACGCCTTGCACCCGCCCCAGTGCGGGCGTGTCCTGACACTCTGGTTTACAGCTAACACAAATAATCAACCTTGAATACAAGCCAAAAAACACAACTGAACCTACCAGTCTACTTGCCCAGACATGCTTGGACATTGATTGCTGCTTGGGTGTTTGCACTGTTCTTTTCGAGTTCCGCTGTTCGTGCCACCCAGCCAAACATCATATTCATGATCGCTGATGACTTAGGCTGGGCTGATGTCCAATTCCACGGTGGCAGTGTTCCAACACCGCACTTGAATGCTCTGCTGAAATCAGGCATGGAGTTGCAACAACATTACGTCGCCCCTGTATGCAGTCCGACTCGCGCTGGTTTGTTAACAGGACGTTACTGGAGTCGGTTTGGTGTAACAACACCCACCAATCAGTTGGCGTTGCCGATGGGAACAGCCACCTTAGCGCGCGTCTTGCAGAAAGCGGGGTACAGGACCTGCATCACCGGAAAGTGGCACCTGGGCTCAGAGACGCGATGGGGCCCGCATCACTTTGGATTCGACCACAGTTATGGCTCTCTTGCCGGTGGCGTGACACCATGGTCACACTATTACAAAAAGGGAATTCACTCAGTGACTTGGCACCGCAATGGAGAATTGCTTACTGAAACCGGTCACGTCACGGACTTGGTGACAAACGAAGCAGTCGAGTGGATCGAACAACAAAAACATGATCAACCATTTTTCCTGTACATGCCCTTCACCGCTGTTCATCTACCAATCCGAGAGTCAGCGACCTGGCTTGAACGTGTTCCCAAAAGCGTTGCTGGAAACGTCCCGCGGCAATATGCAGCCTGCATCCTTCACTTGGATGACGCTGTTGGAAAAATTGTTCAGGCGGTAGAGAACACAGGCCAACGAGAAAACACACTCATCATTTTCACAAGTGACAATGGAGGGTCGACCGCAGAAAACAATGACACTAAGTACCCCGACGACGGATGTCCCAACGGCCGATTGCCTGGCAATAATCTGCCACTACGTGGGAAGAAAGGAGACTTGTATGAAGGTGGTGTTCGTGTACCGACCATTGCGTCATGGCAAAGCACAATCACGGCTGGCTCAAAATCTTCAACGCCGGTGCACATCGTTGACTGGATGCCAACCTTCTGCAAACTGGCCAGCGTAAATGAGAATGCAAAAACACTCAAATGGGATGGACAGGATATCTGGACTGTTCTGTCCGGAAAAGAAGAACTCAGCTCCCGCTCATTGTATTCCGCTGGCACCCATTTCCGATCGTTCTCTCTACGGAAAGGTGACTGGAAACTGATCCTTTTCCGAAACAAAGGATCTAAACAGGAGCGGGCAGAACTTTACAACATCACCAACGATCCTTCTGAGAAAGTAAACATGGCATCAAAGCAACCTGAACGTTTGCGGGCAATGCAACAAACACTGAAAACCATTGCCCAGAACGACGAGGACTCAGTCGCATTGAACAAGAAATGAGTCCAGCGAGTAAAATTCGTTCCCACGTGCACGGAACATGCCAAGCCCCACATGTCTCCCCAAACACTTGAGCATGATTTCAAGGAAAACTGGCGGAAAGAAAAAAACAATCAATATTGCAAATGCACCAATTATCAAGAGACGAACCAGCTAACGTCCTGCATCGCCAATAACATGAAACGCCTCATTATGAATCAATCACTTTGCGTGGCAGTAATTCTCTTGTCTGGAAGCCTGACGACTACGGCGGGCACACGAGATTGCCTGAAGCAAACGGACAAGTGGCTGAACTCGCCAGTCGGCCAAAAACATGTGGACAACGTACTGACTCATCAAGACCATAATGGCTGTTGGCCAAAAAACGTCGACACCACCGCTCATGCTTTTGGTGGCAGGCCCACTGAACTTAACGGAACGTTTGATAACGGAGCCACTGTTAACGAACTGCGATTACTGGCTCGCGCTTACACTGCAACCAAACAAACACGCTATGAAGTAGCATTCCTAAAAGGCCTGCATTGTGTTCTTGACACGCAATATTCGAATGGTGGGTGGCCGCAGGCTCCCCAACCCAACGGTTACCAAAAGCACATCACCTTCAATGATGGGACCGTGATTGGCCTCATTCAATTATTGCGTGAAGTGTTCAGCCAAAAACAATATAATTTTGTAAACAAAGCTTTGCGACAACGTTGCGAAAAAGCGTTCAAACTCGCGATCAAGTGCATCCTTGCATGCCAAATCAAAGTCAACGGCAACTTGACCGCGTGGTGCGCTCAACACGATCACAAAACTTTTATTCCTCGGGGCGCAAGATCCTACGAACACCCTTCCATCAGTGGTAGCGAGAGTGCAGAAATCACAAGACTTCTGATGAGCATTGAACGACCATCGAAGTCAGTCCAGAAGTCGGTGAGATCAGCAGTTCAATGGTTCCAGGACTCCCAACTCACCGGCATTCGCGTCAAAAAAACAAGCGACGGAGACAAACAGGTCATTCCAACAACTCACGGCGAGCCACTGTGGGCACGGTTCTATGAAATTGATACCAATCGCCCCATTTTCAGTGGTCGCGACGGCATCATTCAATACGAACTCTCAAAGATTGAACCTGAGCGACGCAACGGCTATTCATGGTACGGGAACGCGGGACGACGTGTGCTTGATGAATGGCAGGAATGTGCGTGGCGATAAAACAGACAACAAAAAAATTCATAGACAGAATCGTACGACGGAGACCTGAATCGATGTCCCATCAATTGCTAATGCGCGACATGCGAACACAAAATTCCCACACTTCGAAATCATCTCTCTGTATCACGCCGCACCAATGTCGTGTTCCTGTTTACCTTGCCATGGTAACTCTTCTCGCATTTGTGAAAACCGAGCACGGCTGTGCCATGGATACTGCAGATTCACGGATCAAAACGGAGGTTGTTTCTGGAGAAGGGGTTTGGATTGATCCACGCATCAACCTTTCTGCCCGGTCGGACAACAGCAAAACGAATCCAAGAACCTCCAAACAAGAAATCACTATCAAAGTGTGGTTCGACAGACAATTGCTTGGAACAGGAGATGCTTATCAGCGTCGAGCGATGGAGCTCTCTCGTTCGAACCGCAGTGAACTACGCAGAGACATGGTCAAGACGCTGCAGCAACTCAGCGAATCCTCACTCAAAAGAGCTGACCTTTCGCTACGGAAATTAGAGAGCGAGCGAGTCATTACGAATCTCCAGCCGCACTGGATCATCAATGGGTTCACATGCACGACCACAGTTACGGGCATCGCTAAACTAAGAACCGTTCCCGGCGTAAAAAAGATATTCCTCGCGCCCAACCTCGTACGGAAGCAAGGCAAACCACAACAGGCAATACCGACACCAAGCAAATCCAGCGTGGCCCAACGCAGCAATTGCAAGCACCCATGGTACATCAGATCACTGCAGGCGGATCGTGCCTGGAGCGATTTCAAGGTGCGAGGAAGAGGCACATTGAACATCATTGCTGACGGCAATTTTGCGATTTCACCGAATCTCGCCGTCAGCATTTATCGCAATCCTGCTGAGCTTCCCGACAATCAAGTCGATGACGATGGGAATGGTTACGTCGATGATTACCACGGTTACAACTTCAGCACTCTTTCCAATCGAATCACAGTAACCCCATCGCCACCCTCAGCGTTCTCTCGAACGCTACACGGAGCGATGTGCGCGACGATCATCTGCGGCAACGGCACCAGTGAAAGACCTCACGAATTCGGCATCGCGCCGGAAGCAAAATGGGCTGGTGTGATTGGCGGCCTGTTTCAACTGGAAGACGCGGTTGAATGGGCGGTGTTGCAGCATGCTGACACCTACAGCATGAGTTTTTCGCATCCCAAACTTGGTGAATACCGCAGCCACGTTCGAAAAATCTTTGAACATGGATCCTTCTGCGGAATCTTTTTCGTATCAGGAGCTGGAAATTTCGCACAAACCACCAAGGTTCCAGTGCAGATGCGAAGTCCCGAGGACACTCCGGAGGTTGTCTTTGCAGCCGCCGGTGTCCAGCGTGATCTGTCCAGAACCAGGTTTTCAAGTCAGGGGCCTGTACGATGGGACACTGAGCACTACCAAGACGGCGTGGTTCGAAAACCAGAAGTCTGCGCTTTCAATCAGGACCTTCCATGTCAATTGCCCGATGGAAAAGTCATCGATGTACAGATAAGTGGTAATTCATTCGCTGGCCCCATGTTTTGCGGAACCATCGCGTTGATGCTCAGCGCTGATCCTGACCTCTTGCCATGGGACTGCCGTGAAATCATCACCCAAACCGCCACGGATATTAGTGCCCCAGGCTATGACTATCAAACCGGCCACGGACTTATCAATTGCCATGCGGCGGTTCGAGAGGTTTTACGGCGAAAAGCCATTCGTAATGGGCAAGACGCGTCGCAATACAGTCCGAATGCTCTAAAAGACATAGCGGAACATCTCCAAGCAACCCAGATGCAGGCCAAAGCTTACCTGACCGTTGTGGCAGTTCGGGCACAAAGTCCTGCTGCCATCCGGGGTGTCAAACCTGGGGACACGGTAGTCAGCATGAACGGGAAAACAATTTCCAACCGCACAGACTACGACTCAACCCGTCAGAAGGCAAAAGGTCAGCCGGTTACTCTCATTCTGCAAAGAGGTACCAAGAAAACGAGCTACAACGTACCACCAATCGCATGGGGACTATCGCTTGGCATGCGAGCAGGAAATGTGTTCGAGTAACCGCCAACAACACCACCAAATTGTGTGCCCAGCATGACTCGCCCTGAACTTGCTCATCGGCGACGCATTTCAAAAGGGCGTCTGCCTCATCGATTGTACTGCCGCATCCGTTCATCTTTATTCAGCAGGTCGACGAGATCATCGGCATCCATTCCCTCGGTAGCCGGTCGCTGACGATCAGGGTCAAGCTCATGAATGGACAGGCGTGAAGCCGCCAATGCCGTTTCTTCCTGACCCAAGATATCGAGTACTCTGCGGGCTAAGATCCTACCAGCAGGCTCCGCCAGGATTCCGCCGATATGCAACTCGCCATAGCTGTTCTTTTTGCTTTGATCAGCTGTACCGGCAGCCTCCATCCATGTTGCGTAGAACGGTTCACTGGTCAGCAACGCATGCTGATCACAGATACCGATCTCAGGGTGTTTGGCCATCACTTCCAACGCCCACGGATTGATGAAACGCGACATAGTTTGTTGGACGCGCCCAGGTGCTCTACCATCACGCTGCAGATTCTCTGGTTCTGGATAACCACGTGGAATCGGCGTTGTTGTCACAAACACCAACTTCGCCTTTGTTTTCCGCAGCTCTGAAATGACTTTTTCAAGCCCTGATTGGTATTCCTCTTTCGTGTTTTTGGAATCCCAATGACCAAAATTGAAGCTAATCACGTCCCACTGCAATCCTGGCTGATCGAATGCACCTAACCACTGGACGATATTCTGGACGCCTTTCCGTACCGGTCCGCAATTCGTAGGCGGATGATAGACATTCAATCGCCCTTTCAATGCGGCCCGCAAGGACTTGTCATAATTTCCCGAAATTGAATCACCAATGAAAAGGTAACGAGGCAAAGCTGGGTCATCTTTCCCACTTGGATCCTCAAGCAAACGCAGTGCAACTTCGCTGGCATGAAAAACATCACCCTCCACATGCCCGTGCACGAATGCCTGCTGAGTGAATGGCTGGATATCTGCTCGTTTCAAAAGGCCCATGATACGATGCTGACCATCATGACCCTGAGTGCCAATCTGGTAAATATCATCACCAATTTTGACATCCATGAATCGACCATTCTCCTGAACAAACTTTCCTGATATCCATGGCTCCTCTTCAGTGGGCAGATGGTCAGGGATAGGATCGACATACAACTTCCCATCAAAGATTGGTTTGGAACCCTTTGCCAGGTAATCACGCACAGCTGTTGCATCTTGAAAGTTCCGTCGGATGTACAATACTTCTGGCAACTCAAAACGATGAACCTGGTCTGCCACTTGGCAGATCACTTCACCTGACTCAAAGCCACCTTTCTGAACACGTGATTGCAATCCAATCTTTGCATCAGCTGCAAGCAAAACTTCGATCACCCCGTCTGCGTTCCGGATATAGAAATTCTTCATACCCTGATCAAGTGGCGTGATGATTCCATTGGAAACCATGTCACCGGTGTACGGATCACCGTAAGACCGCTCCGGCGTCACCGTCATGAAATGCGATTCCTGTGCTACCCCCAAACCAGCGATCCACAATCCATGGATCAAGAAAAGGAGTCTCAAAATGGAAAATTGCATCGCGTACCTTGCCTATCCTCTTCAAGTAAAATCCACACCAGCAGGTCCGTTCGGCAGCCTGCTCGACTGGTTACAATGAACCGGGCAACCAAACCGGCTTACAGGGTGATAACGCACGAAATGCTTCGCGGTACTCCTGCTTAAGGTCGCATTGTTTTCACAAAACGCCAACGCTTCCTACTCGCGTTTGGCAGACGATAGAGATAGAACAGGAAGATTGCAGCGCATCTCAGTTGCCTAACGGCCTGTCCCACCCGAACCCCACCTCGTGTTGAGATCGGAAGAAATCCGATGCCTCCCACTCGCGCATCCAGAAAGTCAAACGCACCCATCCGAGCTTTCGTTTGGGCGTGTTTTTTCATGGGACCACAGTTAATGGTCGGCGGAATTGTACACGCTGGTGATACGGCGGATGATTTCTTCGAGTCCAGAATCAGGCCTGTCTTGATCGAACATTGCCAAAGTTGCCATGGCAGCAAGAAACAGTCTGGCGGATTGCGTCTTGAGCATCGGGATGCATTATTACGAGGTGGGCACACGGGCCCAGCGGTCATACCGGGCAACCCCGTGGACAGCCTACTTGTGCAGGCAATCCGACATACGGGCGACTACGAAATGCCCCCCAAGGGGAAATTGCCTGAATCTGTGATTCGTGATCTTGAACAGTGGATAAAGCTGGGGGTGCCGTGGCCTTTGGCACCTGAGACCACCCACACCGAGAACGGAGAGACTCCGTGGAAACGAGCTGACAAACATTGGGCTTTTCAACCGATTCAACAACCGGCAGTACCAGAAATTGCATTAATTGAAACATCCAGAAATGACGCATCGGGTGTCCATGAACCAATGCCGACAAGCATCGTCAAACCAGTCGATGCGTTTGTCCAACGAAAACTCTCTGAGCAAGGGCTGAGTTTTTCCTCACCTGCTGACCGCAGAACGCTGATCCGTCGAGTCACCTACGCATTGACTGGCTTACCTCCTACGCAGGATGAAGTCCGTGACTACCTTAAAGATCGCAGCCCCAACGCTTACGAGCGTTTAGTCGAAAGACTTCTGAATTCTGTTCATTACGGTGAACACTGGGCTCGCCACTGGCTGGATGTCAGTCGATATTCTGACACCAAAGGCTACGTTTATGGAAGAGAAGAGAGATTCTGGCCACATGCGTGGGCCTACCGTGACTGGGTAGTCAACTCTTTCAATGGTGATTTGCCGTACGACAGATTTCTGTTGTTACAAATTGCAGCTGACCAAGTCAAAGATCGTCAATCCGATGACCTTGCCGCGATGGGATTCTTGACACTCGGCCGCCGATTCCTGGGCGTCCGCCGCGAAATCATTGATGACCGCATCGATGTGGTGTCGCGAGGAATGATGGGGCTTACAGTCAGCTGCGCGCGATGCCACGATCACAAGTTCGATCCGATTCCGGCTGCCGACTACTACTCACTTTACGGAGTCTTTGACAGCTGCATGGAAAAAATGGTCCGACTGAATGACAGTAGCAGAAAAGAAAAAAGCAGCACAACCAAAGACAGTCGTGACGCCAGCTTTGAAGTTGAGCTCAACAAACGCCAGCTCAAGTTATCCCAACAGATGGCAGCCCGCAGAGCAGAAGCCAACTCTCGCGTGCGACACCGCGTCTCTGACTATCTTTTTGCACAGTCTGAACTCGAAAAATACCCAGCCAACGGGTTTGACCAGATTTTAGCAGCGAACGATTTACTTCCTGCAGTAGTAAGACGCTGGTCAAACTACTTACGAAAAGCAGCACGGCAAAAAGATCCTCTCTTTCTGCACTGGCAACTCTATTCAAGCATACCAGCGGAAAGCTTCGTTCAAGAGTCCGCTCAAATCATTCAACGGATCAAGTCACAGTATGGTGACACATTGAATCCACGCATTGCCAAACAGTTTACAACTCCACCTACCTCACTTCGTGAGGTGTGCGACCGATACGGTGAAGTATTCCGGCAA
This sequence comes from Rubripirellula sp., assembly GCA_051010795.1. Taxonomy (GTDB): domain Bacteria; phylum Planctomycetota; class Planctomycetia; order Pirellulales; family Pirellulaceae; genus Rubripirellula. The sequence continues at coordinate 855 of JBPCVE010000037.1, read as the reverse complement.
GTCGAACAGGAATGGCAAAACCAGATCAAGCAGTCAAAGACTGACGGCCAGGCCCCCCCAGCGGAACTTTCCGATCCCCATACCGAATCACTTCGCGTCTTTCTGTATGACCCAGAATCCCCATGCCGAATGCCAGTTTGCTCCATCATCGATTGTGAAACATTCTTTGACTCGGGTGCCTGCACCGAGCTATGGAAACTGCAAGGCGAAGTTGATCGATGGATCATCCAATCAAAGGACAAGCCGTTTGCGCTAACCTTGCAGGAAATGCCGAATCCGAAACAACCAAGAATATTCAGACGAGGCGATCCACTGAAACTGGGACGCGATGTCCCACGACAATTTCTTTCGGTACTTGCTGGTCCACAACGCAAGCCTTTCCAGCAGGGCAGTGGACGCCTTGAGTTGGCCAACGCAATCATTGCCCCCACCAATCCTCTTACTGCACGAGTGATGGTCAACCGGGTCTGGATGCATCTTTTTGGAAAGGGCTTGGTATCGACCCCCAGCGATTTTGGTACTCGTGCCTCCCCACCCTCTCACCCTGATTTACTCGATTGGCTGGCGAGCGATTTCGCAAAAAACGGATGGAGTGTCAAGGCATTACATCGCCGAATCCTACTCTCTGAAACCTATCGGCAATCTTCATTTGAGCCAAACGACACTCGTCAACTGCAACTTGCTCAACAGGTAGATCCAGACAACAAATTGCTGTGGAAATTCAATTCCCGGCGTCTGGGATTCGAGGAACTTCGTGACTCCATCCTGCTGGCGAATGGGCAACTCGACACAACAACGGGAGGCAAGTCAGCACCACTCTTCAAGACGCCCTACCCCACAAGACGCACCTTGTAC
>JBPCVE010000036.1:0-3522 GCA_051010795.1 Rubripirellula sp. | reverse complement strand
CAATTGACCCGCTACAACTGTTAGTTGGAGCAGATCTTTCATCCGCAGTAACGCTTCAGAATGCTTTGCGACCCATCTTCGATACCACTGGCGACGGGGTCGCTGACTCCTCGTCCGTCGATACAGGTCGAACGAATGTCGAGGGGCTCGCCTTTTCGCCACTCGACTTCAACATGTGGCATGTAACTCAAATGCGCGATGAAGATGCAGGTCACGGTGTGAATGCTGCTCCTGATTCCTCACGCGAGGCTGCCGAGGGAGGTCTTAGTCTCTACTTCGGTATCGAGACAGCGGATGGTTTGGATAGGATTGGTATGCCGCACGGAATTCTCAACCCCGAAATCGCGTTAGATCTTGCCAGTAATCCACTAATTGCGGGCACATACAACATGCCAGGTGGTGGGTATGGTTCCTTGGATACGGCCCCCTTTAACTTGGCGAACTCGAACTATCACGATCGGCCAACTCTTTATTTCAATTACTTCTTGGAAACAGAGGGACATGGGGGCGGAGCAGACCATGTCGAGCCGAGCGACCCGTTTCGGGATAGTGCTCGCGTCTACATCAGTGAGAACGGGACAAATAATTGGGAACTTGTTACAACCAGTAACTCCGCGCTTAGCGTACCACCCAACCCCGAAGTTGTGAATGAACTTCCATTCTTCACGTCCCAATTCTCAGATGATGGACTAAGTTCGGAGACCCCTCGTCCTGAGAACCAGCAATTGCGGCAGGAATTGCATGACAATACGGGACAATGGCGTCAAGCGCGTGTTGATTTATCCACTTATGCGGGAAGATCAAATTTGCAGTTGCGATTTGACTTTAGTACCGCCGGAATGATGAGTGAAACGTTTAGCTTGGGTACCGACGTTGATGGTGCTGGGGGGCATAGTATTAATGATCGGTTCGGTGAACTAAGCGATCCGTCGCGTTCAATCCGCAGTACCGATAACAATCATGAAGGGTTCTATATCGATGATATTATCATCGGGTATGCGGAACGTGGGGAGATGGTGACGGGTGCCGTAGCGGACCCGGCAATTGTTCAGGTGGCTCCTAATCCTGTTGGATTTAACAATCCAGCCTTTGGGCAATACCAACTTGAGGTCAGACGCACCGAGGACCAGTACATCGTCTTCGAGGAGGGTGCTGCCCCTTACGTTGATTCCACCAGAGTTTTTGACACTGATCTGCGGTATGTCGTAGAAGACGTTCTGAATGAAGCCGGTGACGCAGCAGTTGATACCTCGATTGTTCCCGGCGGTATTGATGCCGATCGCAATCGCGAGCGACCCCAAGGCGTTTTCATCATTGATTCGAACTTCATTACGGACTCACAAGTTCGCGGGGTAAACATCCAGCCAGGTGTGACGCAGGCGGGCGGAAACGTCCCGCATCCCGGATCAGTGATTCAATTTCCTCAGCTGAATGCTGAGAATCTGGTACCCGGTGTTGTTGTCCAGAACAATGTGATCGCAGGATCATCCGGGATCAGGTTTGCCGGTGAAGCGGCAGCGAATCCAAATCGTCCTGTCAGCTTCGGAAGAATTATCAATAACACCATCGTGGGTGATGGTGGAACCGGTGTTGGTGTCAGCCTGGAAGGTCGAACCAGTCCGACCCTGATCAACAATCTGTTGACTGATTTGGCAAACGGAATCAATGGCACCGGGATTCAATCTGTCGTCAAATCCAACTTCTTCCAAGACAATAACAACAATGGCAATACGGGAACGGATGCAATTCTGGCTGCTGCCGGTGATCCGTTGTTCCTGGATGCCAGCAATGGCAACTACATTCTTGAGTCTGCTTCGCTGGCGGTTGACAGCTCGCAGAACACCGAGCAGGACCGGCTCAACTACTTGAACTTCAAGACTGAAATCGGCTTGCCTGCCTCGCCGATTTTTGCACCTGATCGTGATATTTACGGACAACTGCGAGTCGACTCGAATGCCGGTCTGGGTGGCGGAGGCTCCGCAATTTTCAAGGACCGAGGTGCAACAGATCGAGCGGATACCGACGCGCCATACGCTGTTCTGCTTAATCCTGTTGATAACGATGCTCTTGGGGAAGACACTGATCCGACGACCACAATCGTGCGGGTGACAGATCCTCTTCTGGAAAACTTCACCATCCTGCTTGGTGACGGACCCGGGCCGAATTCACCATTCGAGGGAACCGGCGTAGACAGCTTGACGGTAGACGATCCAAACGATCCGAATGTCTCGGCTCGAGCGATCACGATTTCCCGCAATCGGGAATTTCTTGAGGAAGGCGTGGATTACAACGTCGGTTACAACGAGTTGACAGGTGTCTTGTTGTTGACACCGCTGTCTACACTTTGGGAGCCCACTGGTGTTTATACGATTGAGCTCGATAACACTCTGATTGCCGACCGCGTCGGTAATCGATTGCGACCTAATCAAACCGATGGTTCGACTCAGTTCACCGTGATCATGCCCCAGGTTGAGATCGATTTTGGTGATGCCGATCCTTCTTATGCAACGTTGATTGCTGAAGATGGTCCAAGGCATGCAATAATCGATGGCGCGACACCTCGGTTAGGTCAATTTGTTGATGGTGAATTCGATGCTCTTGTCGTCGATCAGGATGATACCGCCATCATCGATGTGGAAGGAAATCCCGGAGAGGCTGGTGATGGGCCATTCGTCGTCACCGGTACAGGCACACCGCAGGTGACCGTCGAATTGACTGTGTTGCCAACTGTCGGTGACACATTATCCTTGACCACCGAATCGACGACTCTTGTCTTTGAATTGGTGCCGGAAGGGGGAAGCACAACGGGATATGGTCGTATCCCGGTCGTTTATCCAGTGGGAGCGACCGAGAGTGAAATCACAGGGTTGCTCGCTGGCCGTATGCAAACTGAATTTGCCGTCCAAGATTTCCAAGGTGCGGTCGCTTACACACCGGGAAGCACGGAACTGACGCTGGACGCTCTGGATGATGAGGACGGTGTTGCAGTGGGACTGTTCGATGATGGTGGAGCAGGCCAAATTGTCTTCGTCATCCCAGGAACCGATCCGTCAGATGCGCTGACTGAGGATATTGTCGGATTCCTGAATCCACTGGATCCTTGGGGAACCAACGTGCCCGTTACAGTTGCGGGGCAAGGTCTGTTGCAGGCTTGGGTTGACTTTGATCAAAACGGAACCTTTGATGATGATGAACAAGTCATCACGGATGAACCTGTCAGTGATATCGATGGCGGGCTGAATGTTTTGACGATTTTCTCTCCCGAAGATGCTGCTGCCGGGCGTACCTGGATGCGTGTTCGAGTGAGCAAGGACGCAGGGCTGTCACCCACTGAATTCAGTATTGGTGGTGAGACCGAGGACTATCAGATCGACGTGATCCCCGTCGCTGTTCCTGTGCCACAGGACGACTTCTATGAGTTCAATGAGGACACGACTCTCACGTTCCCACCTGCGGATGAAATCACTGCCAACGATCTGTTGATCCCGGACGAGTCCGTTAGTCCTGTTGATGTTCAGTATT
>JBPCVE010000035.1:0-43367 GCA_051010795.1 Rubripirellula sp. | reverse complement strand
TACGAATATCAACGAATTACAACATTCGCTCGGCGGGTTCCAAAAACGAATCGACAGGATTTCCGCACGTGCCCGCACGCATCTACGCGCTCGCAAAAGAACTGAAAGTTGACAGCAAAGATCTAGTCGATCTTGTCAAAAAAGTCGGTATTACCGGCAAAGGCTCGGCGCTGGCTAGCCTCTCCGATGAAGAGGCCCAGAAAGTTCGAGATCATTTGTCAGGGGCTGGTAAGCCTGAACCAGTTGCTGCGCCAGCAGCCACGGTCGCTCCAACGGCAGTGCGCGATGTGGTGCCGACCGAACGGAAGCACGTCGCAATCAAAGTCGGCCGCAGCGCGAGTCGGAGTCCCGCTCCGGAGAAGCCGGCCAAGCCCACGACTCCTGCCCCCAAATCGCCGCCGCCGGTCGAGCCAGTGGCTGAAGCCACGCCGGCCCCCGCAGTGCCTGTGGAAAAAGAAGAGGTCGCTGACCCCGAAACTCCCGCTTCTCAACCGCCCAAAGCAGGCTCATTGGGAAGTCGTATCAAAAGTCGAATGGGAATTCGAAAAGGTGGTGCAGCCGGTAACGATCCCGTTGCGCCGGTGAGACGCGATTCGTCGGTTTCAGGCGGAAAGATGCGATCCTTGGATCGACCAACGCCCTCGGGTGAAAAGCGTGCTGATCCTGGCAAAGCGAAACGCCGCGAGCCGAGAATTAACGTAAAAATGGCGTCTCTTCCAGAGGTTGCCGAGCCAAAACCGAGCAAGCAGGCGAGTGGTGAGCCCAAGGCGCAGAAACCAGACGTGAAGCTCAGCAAAGACGTCATCGCGGGGCACCGTCAGGGAATGCGAGCTCCGCTTGAGGAGCTTGCCAAAGAGGATAAGGACAGTAAACGGTCCGCGGCAGCGAAGCGAGGTTCTGGGCTCAGTGGTTTCACGGGTGAGAAGAAGCGTGAGGCTGGAGAAGAAGACAAGCCACGGCGAAAATTGGCGGGGATGGCTAGTCCTCGTGCTGAGCGTGTTCGGGGTAAAGGACGCGGGCGAGCAGCTCTTGACCAAGGTGGCGGCTATGGTTCTCGCCAAGGACGCTCCTCCCGTCACGGTCACAAACGTCGTAAGGGCGTTAACACTGCGGCGCCACGAAAAGATGCCGTCGTTCTCGAACTGCCCTGTACCATTCGGTCCTTCTCTGAAGCTGCTGGTGCACCCGTTGGCAAGGTGCTTGCAACCTTGATGGGGATGGGGTTGCAGGTTGGTTTGAATATCAATTCCGAGCTCGACCTTGAGACCGCCGAAATGATTGCGGCCGAAATGGAACTTCAGATCGAATTGAAGGCCTCAGAAACGCTGGAAGACTCTGTGATCACAGGGTTGGAGGAACAAGAGGATGACCCTGACACGCTGGTGCCACGAGCTCCAATCGTGACCTTCCTCGGACATGTCGACCACGGAAAAACCAGCTTGCTGGACTATTTGATTGGGATTGATGTCGTCAGCGGAGAAGCCGGGGGAATCACTCAGCACATCCGAGCCTACGAAGTTGAAAAGGATGGCCGGAGCGTAACTTTTGTTGACACGCCTGGCCACGAAGCTTTCACGGAAATGCGTGCTCGAGGTGCGAACGTCACTGATATTGCAGTGCTCGTCGTGGCTGCTGATGACGGAATCATGCCGCAGACCGAAGAAGCAATCAGTCACGCAAAGGCAGCGGAAGTGCCGATCGTCGTTGCGATGAATAAGATCGATCTCGAAGGTGTCGATTCAAATCGAGTCATGACGCAATTGACAGAACACCAACTCACACCCAGCGAGTGGGGCGGAGACGTTGAGGTGGTTCCAACCAGTGCAATCAAAGGCACCGGCATGGATGAGTTGCTGGAAACACTTCTCGCAATTGCCGAGCTTAATGAGTATCAGGCAAACCCAGATCGCAAAGCTCTTGGTGTTTGCCTTGAGTCCGAGCAGCAAGGGGATCGTGGTGTTGTCGCTAAGTTGATTGTTCAGAATGGAACATTGAACGTGGGCGATGTGCTGGTTTGCGGTGCCTCCCATGGTCGTGTTCGGGCAATGTCTGACACCCTTACCGGGGAAGTTTTGGACAGTGCCGGGCCGAGTACTCCGGTGAATGTCATGGGCTTCGACCAAGCACCCGGAGCGGGCGAGCGATTCCATGTGCTCGATGACATCAGTAAGGCTCGCGAAATTGCTGGCAGTCGTGCTCACGCAAGTAGTCAGGAAAATCTGTCTGGCGTAACCACGAAAGTCTCCTTTGAGAACTTCCAGGAAATGCTGCAGGAAGGACGTCTCGGTCAGCAGGAAGAAAAAGCGAAGTTGAACCTGATTGTGCGAGCGGATGTGAAGGGCTCACTTGAAGCGATTGATAAAGAACTGAGCAAGCTTGATAACCCAGAAGTCGAGGTTCGTGTTCTGCAGCGAAGCGTAGGTGGCGTCACCTTGGCTGATGTTACTTTGGCCTCCGCGTCCGATGCCGTGATCGCGGCATTCAATGTGATTCCGGATGAGCAGGCTCGATCGCTTGCTGATGAACGTGACGTTGAAGTGCGACGCTACGACGTGATTTACAAATTGACGGACGATATCAAAGCGATGATCGAAGGTCGATTGAAGCCGGAAGAACGCATCGTGGAATTGGGGCGTGCTCTCGTCAAACAGGTATTCTCGATTAGTCGCGTAGGAAGCATCGCTGGGTGCTATGTTGCCCAAGGATCGATTCAGCGTGGTTGTCGTATCCGGGTCAACCGCGATGGTAGAACCATCGGAGACTACCCGCTGGATTCTCTCAAGCGGATCAAGGAAGACGTGAAGGAAGTGCCTCGCGGCATGGAGTGCGGTATCCGTCTGTCTGGCTTCAATGATATCAAGCAGGATGATGTCCTTGAAGCGTATCGAATCGAAGAGGTTGCACGAACGCTTGATTAGTATCGTCCCCGCGACAGAGGGCATGCAACGTCATGTGATTGTGGGGATGTGAATCGAGAAACTGAAAAGAAAAGCCTGCTGACCCCCCATTGGCACAGCAAGCAAAAGAACTCTTTGTGAAGACGCCTAGGGTTTGATGTTTTATATGAACAGAAATAGCTGCCCAGTAGGGTGAGGGCATGTGGGCGACAGGAAATCAATGACAACGAAATTGACGTGCCATACTAGTCTGCCTCGGCACACCTTCACACTTTGACTGTTCACCGTTCGACTGACACTATTCGACTGCCATCCTTCGATCGTGCAATCGTGATCCCCGTTCATCCCCAACCCACTTATCCGCTGTGACCAGTAGACGTTTGTTAAAAGCAGCCGAGGCCATTCGAGAGGTGGTGGCTGCTTCGATTTTGACTGAATTGCGAGATCCACGCGTGCAGGATGTGACCGTGGTTGGGGTCAAAGTCAGTCCTGACATGCGAGAGGCGCAGATTGCAGTCAGCATTATGGGAGACGAGTCGCAGCAGCAATTGTCCCTGAGGGGGCTACAGAATGCTGCGGGATTTTTGCAAAGTCGAATTGCTTCGCGGATTGAGGCAAGGTACACCCCGCGACTGCAATTTGTGATCGATAAAGGAATTCAGCACTCTCTGTTGGTCGGAGAGATCCTTGAGCAAATTAAGCGAGAAAATGACGATCCAGAGCAGGGTGAACTCGCGGATCAAAACATGACTGAAAGTGAGTCCAGCGACTCAGAGGAGGTCAATCCAAACACTGTTGATCAAGACGGCTTGCCTGAGAGCAAGGTATCGACCGAAGCTCGTGAAAGCCAGCCAGAACCCACCGACCCATCGGCTCCATAGTCCAATCTCGAACATGATCGTGATCGCTCTGCGATCCTACCCATCAGTATCCTCTGATCTGACAAAACAAGATGTCTGCAAGTAAGCGTGCAACCCTAATCGGCAAACTCAACACTGCCCTCAAGAAACACTACAAACCACTGCCAAGCCAGCCAGCTCGTCCTCTGCTGGAGCATGTGCTGTATGCGTCTCTCTTGGAGGACGCTTCAGCTGAATTAGCTGACGAGGGAATGGCTAAGTGTGAGCAGGAGTTTTACGACTGGAATGAGGTGCGTGTCACCACCGTCACTGAGTTGGCGCAAGTTCTTTCGAGGTTGCCAGAGCCTTTGGTGGCAGCTCGACGGCTCAAGAGTAATCTACAGGCCATCTTCGAAGAGTTTTATACCTTTGACTTGGATCATCTCAAGAAAGACAATCTCGGCAAAGCGGTCAATAAGTTTGAGAAGATGCCAGGCATGACGCCCTTTGTGCTCAGCTATACGGTGCAGCATGGTTTGGGAGGACATTCGATTCCAGTCGACTACTCTGCCATGGTGATCATGTTGACCACTGAAATCGCATCGCAGCCCGAGGCCTCGAGTGGCAAGGTGCCTGGGTTGGAACGGGCGATCCCCAAGAGCAAGGGGATTGAGTTTTCAGGCTTGTTGCACCAAGCGGCAGTTGCGTTGAAAAAGAATTTGAAAGACAAAGCCGCGCGTGCTTTTATTGATGCGGTCAGCAAGGGCTCGAGCCAACGGCTTGATGAGTGGCTTGCAAGTAAGAAAGCTGCCAAGAAGCGTGTCCTTGAACGCAAGGTTGAGGAAAAGGTAGCCGCAAAAGCGGCGGCGGAAGCGGCTGCACTTGCTGCAATCGAAGCTGCGAAGAATCCACCCAAAAAGAAGAAGGCAAAAGAACCGGCCAGGAAAGAGGTGCCGGCTGCGGAGGCTGCTGCTAAAGAGACTGCCAAGGCCGCTGCCAAGAAAGCAGCTGCCGACAAGGCTGCCAAGAAACGTACTCCGGTTCCCGTAAAGAAGGCTGTTCCGGCAAAGAAAGTGGCAGCCAAGAGCACGTCTGCGAAAAAACCTGTCAAGAAGGCGACTAAGAAAGCCACGCCAGCCAAGAAAGCCACGCCAGCCAAGAAAGCCGCGCCAGCCAAGAAAGCCGCGTCGAGTAAAAAGGCTGCGAAGCAAACTTCGAAAAAGAAGACGGCTCCTGCGAAAAAAGCCACCAAAAAGGCTGCCCCTGCCAAGAAAGTGAGCAAGAAGGCAGCACCCGCTAAAAAAGCGTCTAAGAAAGTTGCCAAAAAATCCGCTAAAAAGACGTCAAAGAAGGTAGCAGCTACTAAAAAAACTTCACCAGCGAAGAAGAAAACAGCTGCGAAAAAGACGGCATCCAAGACGAAGCCAGCTAAGAAAACCAGTTCTAAGAAATCAACCAACCGGAAATTGACCAAGCGTAAGCCACGTTGAGTTCCGGACCCACGCTCGTGTTAATCTTTTGAAGTGACGACCTCGGTGGACACTGCCCCGGAGTCATCGAGTGATTCAAGTCTCCAGTAATTGATAAGATCTGATATGGCAGGACATTCAAAGTGGGCCAATATCCAGCACCGCAAAGGACGCGTGGATGCCCAGCGAGGAAAACTTTGGAGCAAGTTAAGTAAGGGCATCATTGTCGCTGCAAAAAGTGGCGGCGGAGATCCGAATTCGAATTTTCGATTGCGGAAAGCGATTGATGATGCCAAAGCTGTCAGTATGCCGAAAGACAATATTGCTCGCGCCATCAAGCGGGGCACGGGTGAGTTGGCCGGTGGAGATCTCGAGGAAATTCTTTACGAAGGTTACGGGCCTGGTGGTGTCGCAGTGATGTGTGAAACACTGACTGATAATCGGAATCGAACCGGCCCAGAGTTGCGATCCATTTTCTCCAAGTTGGGCGGTGAGATCGGAAAGTCGGGATGTGTTGCCTACCTCTTCGAACGAAAAGGTCTGTTCGTTTTTGACGCTGAAGCCGTTGATGAAGAAACGGTGATGGAGGTCGCGCTTGAGAACGGCGGTGACGATGTCGAAAGCACTGATGACGGTAAATTACAGGTGATGTGTTCGCCTGACCAGTTTCAGAGCTTGGAGGATGCCTTGCAGAAGGCAGAACTGACGATGGAGGTCAAGGAAGTCACACGTCTGCCACAAACCACGGTCGATGTGGAGTCAAAAATTGCCAAAAAAGTAATTCGATTACTTGAAGCGATTGATGAGCATGATGACGTGCAAACCGTTAGCACGAATTTGAATATTCCTGACGATGTGATGGACGAAGATTGACGGTTGATTCACCGCCAAGGCTGCCGTGTTCGTAGAATCGAAGGTCATTCGTCTGCTCTTTTAAGCAGGTTTGCTTTCTCTCCGCTGTAGGTTCTTAGGCATCGTCGGATGAATACCTTGTACGCCTCGCGAAAATCTCGGCCGAGTGTAACGGACCAATGCGTCCGAGTGACGCTGTTTGGGACTCGATTGCACCGAATCGGTATTTTCTTCACCGCGGCTGCCTATCGCGAGTCTCCCGGACCATGCTGAATTTCTGGGCCTCTGAATTTCTAGCCGTCAGTAACTCCTGATGTTTGCGTCTCCTGATGTCTGGGAATCAGTCGGCTTTCTCTGTGACTGAAACACCAAATAACGCCAAGAGACTGGTGTACAGTGAGTAGAAGGTTGGGACCAGCAGTAGCACGAGGAATGTTGCAAGAGCCAGGCCGAATGCAAGACTCGCGGCCATGGGAATCAACAGTTGCGCTTGGAATGACCGTTCCAGCATCAATGGAATCAGGCCAGCGATCGTCGTCATGCTGGTGAGCATGATGGGGCGGAAACGACGTTCTCCGGATTCCATGAGTGCTTCTCGGATGGGAATGCCGTCTCGTATTCGTGTGTTGATGAAGTCGATCAATACGATCGAATCATTGATGACAACTCCTGAAAGTGCGACCAGTCCAAACATGCTGAACAAGGTGAGCGGAAGATCCAAGAGGGCATGGCCCCAAACTGCCCCAATCATTCCGAAAGGTACAATGGCCAGAATCAGAAGCGGTTGAATGTAGCTGCGGAATTGCAGGACCAATAGCACGAACATTGCCAGCACAGCGATTCCGAATCCCCTCATCAGGCTGCCCACAGAATCGCGGCTCTGTTCGCGTTGACCCTCCCATCGAAAACTGACTGCTGGAAAAGACTTCTGCCAAGTGCCAACGTATTTGTCCTGTAGCTCATTAATGATCCGATTTGCATTCGCCTTCGTTTCATCGAGATCAGCAGAAATGGTGATCGATCTCATTTGGTCGACACGGTTGATCTCCGAGAAGCCCCGTTGATAGTCAATTTCCGCGAGTTCGGTGATGGGGCGTGCGGCCCCATCCGCGGTGCGAATCCTGATTTCACGAAAATCAACGAGGCTACCTCGTTCGTCTTCTGGATATCTCACCATAAGCTTGACATCGTGACGACCTCTTTGTAGACGCATGACTTCAGCACCAAAGTAGGCATTGCGAACCGTGGTGCCGAGGTCGGTCGGTGTGACTCCCGTCGCGAGTGCGCGATCTTTGACGCGAAATTGGAATTCCCATTTGCCGGGTGTGTTGTCATCAGCGATGTCGTAGACCCCCGCAAACTCACCGAGTTGAGCTTTGACTGCTTCGGTAGCTGCAAGGAGTTGTTCTACCTCGCCGCTGGGGGCCAGTAATTTGAATTCAATTGCTTTGCCACCCGGGCCAACACCTACTGATCCATAAGTGATGCGGTCGGCTCCAGGGAAGTTGCCCGCCTCTTCACGCCACATGGTCAGCAGGTCATCGCTGTGGATGTCGCGGATCTCGGTATCGAACAATTCGGCAAAAATTTGGCCGACGTGGCTTCCTGAGCCGCCACCGCCTGCCGCATTTTGCAGGTTGGTAATCGTGCCGACGTCACGGTAAGTGAGTCGGACTGGGCCTGTGCCCTGCCCTTCTACTTCGGAATTGTAAATTTCCTCAACAGGAATCCCGGTTTTTTTGGATCTGTCAGAGGCAATCCGTTCGGAAACAATGTTGAGTGCTGACAGCATTTTCTGGGTCGCGTTATCAGTCTCTTCAGCGGTGGTGCCATCAGGGAACGCGATCGTTGCCTGCAGGTTATTGTTGTCCGATTTTGGAAACAGGATCGATGGAACAATGCCTCCTCGGATCATTCCGCCCGTCACAATGAACATCATGACCGCAACGGCCAGCGGCACAGCGGGGTGCCTTAGTGAGAATCCAAGAGCTGGTAGGTAGATCGATTTGCAGATCCAGTCCAAACCCCGCCCGGCTCGTGGGCTTAGCCAATTCAAAGCGATGCCCAGTGGTCTGAGCGGGTAAGTTAAAATGGAAAGCCAGCGGAAGAAACCGGAATGATGGTGAGACAAGTGGCAGGGCAGAACAAAAATGCTTTCCCATAGTGAAATCGCCAGCATTGCGATGACAGCAAATGGGATCACTGCCATGAACTTCCCCATCACCCCCGAGACAAAAAACATGGGAGCGAATGCAATGATCGTCGTTGTCACGGAGGCGGTCACGCTTGGCATGACTTCGACTGTTCCATCGATGGCTGCTTGGACCAACGATTTTTTCATTTGCATGTGCGCGTAAATGTTTTCACCAATCACGATGGCATCATCGACAACGATCCCTAACGCAACAAGAAACGAGAACAGGCTCAACATGTTCAGCGTTTGATCGCCCCACGCAAGTACAGCTCCGGCTCCCAGAATCGAAATTGGGATCCCCAGTGCAACCCAGAAGGCCAGACGCATCTCAAGGAACAGCGTGAGTACCAGGAACACAAGCAACAAGCCAGAGAAACCGTTACGCAGCAGCAACGCCAAGCGTCCGCGTACTTCCTTGCTGCTATCACCCCAAACTTGGAATCGATATCCAGCCGGTAATTCTTTTTCGGCAACATAGGCTTTTACCGCGTCGACCATTGCCAATAGGTCTTCCGACTTGGCACGTTCGACGTTCACTACCATGGCCGGTTCGCCATTGATTTCACTTACAGCGGTCGTGTCTTGAAAGTTGTCCCGAACAGTTCCAAGATCGTTCACAGTGAGGACGACACCACTGCTGTCAGTGATCAGCGGTAATTCTCCGATTTCTTCGCCGACCCGGCGTTTGTTCTTGGCTCGTAAGAGAATCTCCTGACCATCTGCTCGCAGTTGGCCGCCGGGCAGTTCAATGTTTCTCGCACGGAGAATGTTGGCAACTTGCTGCAATGAGAGCCCATAGCTACGCAGCGTTGCCTCCGGGATTTCGACATCGATCTGGAACGGCCGTGTGCCCATCATGGAGGCAGAAGAAACAGCGGGTAGGCTCAAGACGTCATCTCGGACTTCCTCGGCTACTTCCCGGAGTTTCCACTCGGCTTCCGGGGTGCGTTGGGCGGGGCCTACGATGCCAATTCGAATGGCAGCGTCGCGAAACGTAATCTGTTGGATCAGGGGATCTTCTGCAAGTGCAGGAAAACTCGGAATGCGATCCACCTCACGGTCGATCTCGGCCATGACCTTTTGGACGTCTCGTACATCGCTGCGGAGTTCAGCGAGCACAAATCCTGATCCTTCCTGCGCGATGGAAGTTACTTTCTTGATCCCGTCAATTGCGCGGATAGCCTCTTCAATTTTCTGGCAGATAGCCTCTTCGCTGTCCTGAGGAGTAGCGCCGGGATAAGGCACCGTGATCATCACAATCTCTAGCTCGAATGCCGGAAATACTTCGCGGCGCATGTTCCAGAGTGAAACACCACCGACCAGCATCAAGCCGAGCATGAGTACATTCATTCCGGGCGAATTGGTGATCGCCCATGCAACAAGACGCTTCATGATCAGTTCTCCTCGCCTGCGGCAGTTGCGTGATTGGGCTGTTCTTGGTTCGCGTCTGATCGCGTAACTGGATTCAAGACCTCCGCACTGGCTCGCGCTGGTGATGTTGCGTCGTCGATTTCTTCGAATGGCGATACAACAACAAACGGATTTTGTTTGAGCAGTTCCGCTGAACCACCAGCGATTTCGCAGACCCAAAGTCGTTGCTTGTTCTTGTTGAAAGTCCCATTCTTCCCTTTGTCAGAAAGAATACTGGCTGAACCGCTCAACGGTGCAATCGGATTGATTCCGGTTGCGAGTGTCACTTTACCCGGTACCCAGTCTTTCGCTTTGAATCCTTCTGGCTGCTCGGAGTTGGCAGGATTTGATGCAGTTGCAGTGGTTGTTTTCCCGTCATTGTCAGTTGGCTTGACTGCCAAGACGGAAGGGTCTGGGGAGAACTGAAGGATGCGATTGTCCACCTGAAGGCCTCTGGCAGGAATGACCATCCATTCGGGTCGCGGGGCAATCAACAGTTTTACGCGTACATACATGCCACGGACGAGGGCTGTCGCCCCGGTGACTTCGCGAGGCGTTCCCTCTGCATCAACGTGCTGGTTGGGGGCATCGACGACCACGCGGACTGGGACGGTTCGCGTAGCCGAGTTCAGGCCGATACCGTCGTAGCTCATCAATTTTGCATTCCAGTAGTATTTCACACCCTCCCGACCTGCTAGCTCGTATTCAATGATCGCTTTCGTTTCCGGCAAGCTGTACCCGCGGGAATCGGTTTCTCCACCGGCATTGGTCGCCTTGTTGGGAGGATCAGGTTTGTCCTTTGAGGCGTTCTTCGACGCCTCTGTTGCCTGATTTAGCACCCAATACAGTTGGTCCATGCGAAGACTCGTTGCGACTTCTGCTTTGGAAGTGTCATCAATGGTCACCAAAGTGGTGCCACGCGATACGAACGAATGAAGATCGACCTTCTCATTGACGATCACTCCCGAAATTGGGGCACAAATTTCGGTTCGCTTGAGATCATTTCGTGCTTTTTTTAACTGTGTTTCAGCCAGCTGTTCTGAGACAACGATTTTCTGCCGGCGTTCCACGAGCAAACTGAGTTGATTCTCGAGTGTCACCAATTGTTGCCGCGCGGCCAGTAATGCGCGTCTTGCCTTGTCTCGTTCGGCGGGGCTCGTGAATCCGTCACCAAGTTGGACTTGGCGATCAACTTCCTTTTGTTGAAGAGCCATGTCTTCCTTGGCGATCTCAATGGATCGTTTCGTGTTGTCCCTCTCCTGATCTACCTCTTTCAGTGCCTGATATTCTTGTGCTTTGACCTGCGTAAGACGCTCCACCTCAAAATCGTAATCCGTAGTGTCGATTTTCATCAGCGGTGTCCCTACCTCAACATAAGCTCCCGCTTCACAAATCGGGTACTTGGCGATGATCTCGCCCGACACCTCCGTCGCTACCTGGACCTCGCGAAACGGAGCAACGCTGCCGTCGACGATCAGTTGTAACCGTTCGCCAAGAGAAGTCAGGGTGTGGAGGCGTTCCACACGAACTTCGCTTAATGCTTCGAGACGTGAGTTGTAGTCTGTACCTGTTGCCGGCTTTTTCTCGGTTTCTGCCGTGCCAAGAAGCAGCATGACAGCGACGCCTGCGGCCAGCAGACCTGCTGGAATGATGAAATCAAACAACGCCTTCTGGCTCGTGTTAGCAAGACGCGATGTAAAGGTCGGGACTTGCCGTGGACTGTCTGTGTTGGAAGGACTTACGTCCGGTGTGGGTTTGGGAGGCGAAATCAAAGTATCGACCATCTATGTTGCTTTCGTGGAAAAACTTTCGTCCTGATCAGTGATTGAAAGTGACTTTACTCGTCACTCGGTTCGATCTGCTGCTGTGAATTCGCGAAGTTCTCGCAGGCTGACAGCATGACTGCAGTGATGTGTTGAGCGAGGGATTCGATGTCATAATGCGCATCTCTTTGCCGCTCAGGAATTAATACCTGAATCGCCTGAGCGCCCACGCGATAGTACAAGCATTGCCCAACGGTGCTGAAAGCCAAGTGCTGTACCGTATGCGTAGGCAGTTCAGACTTCACTAAAAGCTGCAGCGTTTCCGTCAGCTGATTAAAAAGCGGTCGAAAAAATTCTTCGACGATGCTCTCGAAAACAGGAGTTGGGTTTTGCATTTCACGCATCAGCAGTTCAGTTTCCCAAGCCGCCTCCTCGGTGATTAGCATGCGAGCTAAAAGTGTGTTCACTAATGCTTGCAACGTTTCCTGCGGCTTTTGCAGGTCAGTATTAGGCGTTGGAAACCTTTTTGCTCGGGCCACACGCAGGGCGTGGATTACCTCCCGATACAGCCCCAGTTTGTCACCAAAGTGGTAGCCGACCGACGCGATATTGACACCAGCGGCCGAGCAGATTTCACGTACGGTCGCTCCGGCGTAGCCTTGAGCAGCGAAAACTGGCCCAGCGGCAGCTAAAATCCGGCTTCTCGTGTCGTGGGACCGCTCGTTGGGGCGTATGTCCCCTTCGGGATTCCGCTGCGATTGGGGCGACTTGCTGGCTGAGTTTGCCAAAGCGACCTCGTTTGGGCAGGTTACTGGAATTTAAACGCTTGTTTTAAACAATCGTTTAAATTGAAGATTTGTCAACCATGCTGGTGTGAAAAACGCTCACTCGGCGGACTTCGGAGCCGTCCTTCTAATTCGGGATTGACGGTCCATGGTGGCCGCGATCATCCTTTGGCGCTCAGGGCACTCGCCGTCGGTATGCGAGGGTCCGTCAGATTCCACTTAAGTACGGTGATACGCGATGAATTCCGCTTCTGCTTCCAGCATTCAAATTCAACTTCCCGATGGAACGCTTGCGGAGCATCCGTCTGACGCCACCGCCATGGATGTAGCCAAGGGCATCAGCGAGGGACTGGCGCGCAGTGTGATTGCCGCCGAGGTTTCGGGGGCCATCGTCGATGCTGATCGTCCGTTGGGCGAATTGTCTGAGGGCAGTGAGCCTCTTCCGTTGACCTTGCTGACGGGTCGGGATGAAGCTGCTTTGGGCGTCTTGAGGCATTCAGCGGCCCATGTCATGGCGCGGGCTGTCATGCGTTTGTATGACGGAGTTTCGTTGGCGTTCGGACCGACCACTGAGGGAGGTTTTTACTACGATTTTGATCTGCCCGAAAAAATCAGTGAAGACGATTTTCCGAAGATAGAAGCGGAAATGAAACGCATCATCAAGGAAAAGGAACCGTTCGAGCGTTTCGCTCTGAATCGCGAGGAGGCGAGAAAGCTGTGTGATGATCTGGATCAGGACTTGAAAGTCGAGCACATCGATACTGGTCTTTCGGATCAATCCACTGTGAGTTTTTATCGCCAAGGCGAGTTTGTTGACCTGTGTCGAGGCCCGCACATCCCCGATGCAGGCAAAATCAAGGCGATCAAATTGATGACCATTGCGGGTTCGCACTGGAAGGGGGATACATCAGGACGCCAGTTGCAGCGTTTGTACGGCACTGCGTTCTTCGACAAGAAGCAGCTCAAGGCATATCTTGAGCAAATTGAGGAAGCCAAGCGTCGTGATCATCGTGTGCTTGGCAAGCAGCATGGGCTATTTTCTATCAGCCCCGATGTTGGCCAGGGGCTTTGCCTGTGGTTGCCCAAGGGCGCCAGGGTTCGGGTCGCACTTGAGGATTTCTTGCGTGGTGAATTATTGTCGCGCGGTTATGACCCGGTTTACAGTCCGCACATTGGTCGCGTGGAAATGTACGAGACCAGTGGCCACTTTCCCTATTACCGAGATAGCCAATTCGCTCCCTTGTTTGGAAGCGAGGTGGGCGGCATGCTTGATGCATGGAGTGAGCGTCTGCAGGAGGGGACCCTTGATTCAGACGGTGAAGATAAATTGATGGCGGCCGCGGAAGTGTTCGGTGTCAAGCTTCCTGATTACCGCTCATCTGCATCGGCTGATTCGAAGCGAAAAGTGTTGCATGATTGGCAGGTGAACCATGAGCGTTATTTGCTCAAGCCGATGAACTGTCCTCATCACTGCCAGATTTTCAAGGCGCAGCCTCGATCTTACCGGCAGTTGCCGTTGCGTTTATTCGAATTTGGAACTGTTTATCGTCACGAGCAGACTGGCGAACTGAACGGTATGCTTCGGGTGCGTGGTTTGACGCAGGATGACGCACACATTTTTTGTACGGCTCAGCAGGTCGAGGAAGAATTTCGAGCTACCATCGAGTTGACTAAGTTTGTTCTGGAGTCGGTTGGTTTGGACGATTACAGCGTTCAGCTTTCCTTACGCGATCCTGACAGCGACAAGTATGTGGGCACGGAGGAAAATTGGGATCATGCAGAAGGGGCTTTACGCGGAGTTCTGCAGGGCTCAGGTTTGAGTTTCAATGAGGAGCCTGGTGAAGCCGCGTTTTATGGTCCTAAGGCTGACTTCATGGTGCGGGATTGCATTGGCAGGTCGTGGCAGCTCGGAACCGTGCAACTGGACTACAACTTGCCGGAACGTTTCAAGCTGGAGTACAACGGCAGCGATAACGCAGCTCATCGTCCTGTGATGATTCACCGCGCTCCGTTTGGGTCTCTTGAACGATTCACTGGGATGCTCATCGAGCACTTTGCAGGGGCTTTCCCACTTTGGTTGGCTCCCGAGCAGGTACGAGTTTTACCTTTGAGCGACAAGTCACTCGACTACGCGGTGCAAGTCGCCAAGGAACTCGAGGCGGCGGGGTTGAAGGTCACAGTCGACAACAGCGGGGGTAAGGTGCAGGCCAAAATCCGTAACGCCCAGCTGGAGTTGGTGAATTACATGGCGGTGGTCGGCCCGAAAGAGGCCGAAGCCGGACAGGTCGCCCTGCGTGACCGTATCGATGGTGATTTGGGGTCCATGCCGACCGCCGAGGCGATTGCCAGGCTCAAGCAGGAAATTGCGAGCAGGCAGGTGCGTCAGGTCGTCAAAGGTGACTTTTCCGCCGCCGCAGTGGATTCTGATGCGGTCGGTAACGAGTATTAACCAAGGTGGTCCGCTGTTTGTGAGCGTTTTTTGCGTTCACCATGACGCTTTTTACGGTATTTCTGGCTTTCGATAGCGTTGCTGGTCGATTCCGTTGCAAGCGATCCGGTGTTCATCCCCATGGGTACTTATACTGTCGGGATACGTTATCACTATGGCACCCTTGTTACTGAGACTCGGTTTTTCTCTCTATCTGGTTTGGATGTGATGCGATCATTGATCCCACAGCTCTGCTCATTTGTCGTGTTTTTATCCGCTGCGTCGCTCTTCATAGCTCCGCAAGCGGACGCCGCCGGGCTTACGGCGGAGGAAAAGAAAACAGTTCAAAATGTGAATGCCAGCGTTTTGCGGGCTGGGAAAAGCTACGCGGCTGGGGATTTCGATGCCTCTGCCGAATACATCCGAACTGCGGTCAAGCAGGTCGAAGAGGCTGCTAAAAGTGGTTCTCCAAGGCTCTATGACGAGTTATTGCCTGCAATGCAGCGGATTGAGAAGGCTCGAACTCTGCTTGACTTTGAAGGCATCACGCTTCCTACCTTCACGCGACCTAAGCGTCCTGCGGATGCCCCCGCGAAGCCCAAGCCGGGAACAAGTCCCGCCCCGGGGAAACCCGAACCGGCGCCTAATGACGGACTTAGTTTTACGAAAGCGGTCGCTCCGATTCTGTCGGCACGTTGTGGGCGATGTCATGCCTCGGACAGCAAAGGTGGATTCAACTTGGCGACCTACGCTGCCCTCATGAAAGGTCCTCCCGAAGGTGTTGTGATCTTCGCAGGTGATACGGTGGGAAGCCGCTTGATTGAGACCATTGAAACAGGGGACATGCCGCGAGGTGGCGGCAAAGTGACGCCCGCCGAATTGAAAATACTGAAAGATTGGATTTTGGCAGGCGCGAAGTTTGACGGCACTGATCCAGCCGCTCCGATCGCAGCGGGGGCTACCGCGGATGAGCCACCACGGCCGAGACTCAAAGCGATGCAGGCCACTGGCAAAGAAACAGTGAGTTTCGCAGCTGACGTGGCTCCCCTGTTGGTCGAAAGCTGCAAGGGTTGTCACATCAACGCCATGCGAGCAAGCGGTGGTCTGAGTATGGATACCTTCGCCCAGTTACTGCGTGGTGGTGATAGTGGTGATATCGTCATCCCTGGCAATGGGGAGGAAAGTCTGTTGGTCAAGAAGCTTCGCGGAAGTATGGGATTGAAGATGCCTGCGGGTGGGCGGCCAGCCTTCTCTGAAGATTCAATCAAACTCATCTCAACTTGGATTGATGAGGGTGCGACGCTGGACGGTGCCTCGGACAATCAGCCACTGCAGGTCATGAGTCAATTGGCATGGGCCGCGGCTGCGACCCCTCAGGAATTGAGTGATCGACGCGCCGAGCTCGCTGGCGAGAATATCAAGCTTGTGGTTCCTAGTGGGGCGGATCTGAGCATTGAAACAACGGACCACTTTTATGTGGTCGGTTCAGCTGCCCCAGCTACGATCAAGCTTGTTGCCGAACTGGCCGAAGATCAGATGAAAGCCGTGAAATCCGTTGTTTCCGCAGATGCGGGGCAGGCATTCTTCAAGGGTAGAGCCACCATCTTTGTGATGCCCAAGAGGTATGATTACAGCGAATTCGCAAAGATGGTTGAAGGACGTGGGATTCCGAACGGGTGGAGCAGTCACTGGAAGTATGACGGCATTGACGGCTATGTATCGCTGGTTGCAACCGATCGCGATGAAGAGGACGAAATTGAAGCACGGCTGACTTCACCGTTGGTAAGTTTGGCGGTTGCCACACGTGGTGGAGATGTGCCACGGTGGCTTGCAGAGGGAACAGGTAAAGTCATTGCGAAACGACATGGAAACACTGAAAAGGCACCACGCGGGCGGGCCTCGAAAGCAACGGTCAATCGTGACCTTGTCGAGGCGTTGGCAGCAATGGGCAATTCGAAGCAATTCCTGGATGGAAAGCTGACGCCAGAGCAGTCTGATCTGATTGCCACTGATCTCATGTCTGCGATGCTGGATCGTGCTCAGAAAAAGGGATTTGATGGCCTGTTGAGAAATATGAGCCGGGGGGTACCGTTCGAAAAGGCATTCATTCAGTCGTTCGAAGCCACCCCGCAGCAGTTTGTTGATGCTTGGAAGCGTTGGCGGACCGGCAGATGAGCGGTACGCCCTGCTCTCGTCAGAGAGCGGGTGAACCATCTGAGGGCTGGACGCTGCCAACTTAAGACAAGCCAGCACGCTAGTCAGGCACAGTGTCATGGATAGCACGGATAGCCTTTTCGCGTACGTTTTTTGTCTGCCCCAGTTCGCGGCTGGGGTGGTTAGGCGACGGGCAGCCGTTTCGTTCGTTTTTAACGCTGTATCCTCTGTTCGGCGGGAAGTGCATGGGGCAATTCTTTACCGCTGGGCAACAAATTGAGGGTCACCCCGGTGACATGTCATCATGTTCGCGTTCTGATGGTGTTACTAGCAACTGAATCCAATTCCCGAGTCCGTTGGTAACAGATTCTGGACGCGGTGACGCTTTTCCTTTCTCGATATCCCCCAAGATACGTTTAGCCCAGGTGAGATAATGATTGTTGTGATGGAGCCCAATGCGACAGATGCCGAGGTCGAGGCGACCGTTCAGCGGGTGGAAAGCATGGGGCTAAAGGCGAATGTGATTGTGGGGACAGAGCGAACCGTCGTCGCTGCCATCGGCGATAAGCGAGAGCATTTCAAGGAGTCAATTGAAAGCAGCTCTGGTGTCTCTGCAGTCGTACCGATTGCTGCTCCCTATAAAATGGCGAGCCGCGAAGTTCAGCAGCATGCAAGCCAGATTCGTGTGCTGGATTTTATTGCTGGGGCTGGTGAAGTCGGGATGATTGCAGGGCCGTGCAGTGTCGAGAATGAAGAGCAGATTCTGTCGACAGCCAGAGCGGTCAAGGCAGCAGGAGCGACCGGCCTGCGTGGTGGTGCGTTCAAGCCGCGAACCAGCCCGTATAGTTTTCAGGGACTAAAGGAAGATGGCTTGAAAATGTTGGCAGCGGCCAGAGACGAAACAAACCTTGCTGTTTTCACGGAAGTGATGGGCACGGACGATGTTGAATTGGTCGCCCGTTATGCAGACGTCCTGCAGGTAGGAGCCCGGAATATGCAGAATTATCGACTGCTCGAGGCGGTGGGGGCTGCTGGTAAACCAGTGCTGCTGAAACGAGGTGCCTCTGCCACCATGGACGAGTTTTTGTTGGCTGCTGAATACATTCTCAATGAGGGCAATGATCAGGTCATGCTCTGTGAACGAGGGATTCGAACCTTCGAGGGTCACACCCGTTTCACCCTGCCCTTGGCGAGTGTTTCGTATCTCCATCGGAAGACTCACCTGCCAGTGATCATCGATCCCAGTCACGGTACTGGCCATGCTTACATGGTTCCCGACATGGCTGTGGCGGCCGCCGCCGCTGGTGCCGATGGATTGATCGTCGAAGTTCATCCTGATCCCAGTACCGCGTTAAGCGATGGCTATCAGTCGCTGACGTTTGACGAGTTTGAAACGACCATGAAGCGTTGCAATGCTGTCGTGGATGCCTTGCGTGCTGTGGGCGTCTGAGACCGAAGGGAGTGAATGTCATGAATGCACAAGACAAGACGCTGGATCAGTACCAGCAGTTTATGAAGATCAACGCTGCCGCACATCTGTTTCGCAGCGCCCGCAAACTCGGGCTTCTGACGGAATTGCGAGAGGGACAGCGGACGCTGACGCAGTTATGCGAAAAGCTGTCGCTCAAGCGAGGTGCCACGAAATTGGTGCTCGATGCTTTGGTTGCCAGCAGCATCATTGAACAGTACGAAGAAGACTACGCTCTTTCGCGGGTCGCCCACTTGTTGTGCCAATACGACCAGGACTTGGGAGATGCGACGTGGAATCACTTGGTAGGCCATGTGCGTGAGTCAGGCGAGTCTGAAGCAGATGAGACACCGATTGACGATCAGGCTTACCTGAATTCTCTAGCGGCCACGCAGTGGGTGCACACGCCGGCAGCGATGCAGGCAGCTGAAATGCTGGATTTGGGAGGTGAGGACGGGATTACAGGGCTGGAAATCTTGGATCTCGGTTGTGGCTCAGCGGTCTGGAGTGCTGCAATGGCGCACCGCGACCAGAAAGCCACGGTGACGGCGGTGGATCAGGCCGCCGCACTCAAAGCCGCTCAAAGCACCGCTGATTCGATCGGTTTGGGGGAGCGTTTTCGAGCACTTGAGGCAGATCCAGCCGAGGCTGAGCTAGATGACGCGGAATTCGATCTGGTTGTGGTGGCTCAGCGATTGGGGTGCTTGGGGCCAAACGAAGGGCAGAAACTGCTGTCACAAGCGATCAAAGCACTCAAATTCGGCGGGAAGTTGGTTGTAATTGATCTGTTTCGCGGACCGACAAAGCCCGATATGAGTGAATGCGTCGAGGCATTGAAGCTGGAGTTGGGAACCCAGCATGGCAGCATGAGGACTTTGGAGACGATTCAGACGGAGCTCGCAGAGCTTGGGCTGGAGAATGTTCAGGTCACTTTCATGCCCGATAGTCGCGTGAATATGGGAATGGCGGTAGCAAATCGGCCGTCAGAGCAGCTCTGACCGTTGCTGATTCAAGTTTTCACAAGAGAATTTGCTCGGTTTCGAAAAAACCATGGTTGGACGCGTTGACGGAATCGACCTGCGCAACCTACGATACGCGGCTCGAAATCAACCTTTTGGAACTAGACCGGAAGAAAACAGCGATGGCTGTCCCTAAACGAAAACACTCTAACAGCCGAACTGGTAAACGACGCTCGCACGATCGTGTGAAAAAGCGTCAGATCAGCTACTGCCCTCAGTGCAGCACCGCGGTACCGACCCACACGATCTGCCCCAAGTGCGGATACTATCAGGGCCGTACTGTCGTCGAGCACGAAGACAGCTAATCGGCGCCGTACAGCAATGAAATCTGTCGGCATCCTCTTCCCCGGACAAGGAGCGCAGGCGATCGGCATGGGCCGATGGCTTTGTGAAACGCATCCGGTGGCAAAACGCTTATTCGATCAAGCCTCTCAGGTGTTAGGCTACGATCTAGGTAAGTTATGCGCTGAGGGGCCCGAATCACAGCTCAATGAAACGGCTTATAGTCAGCCAGCCTTGTTCGTCGTGGGAATCGCCGCGGCGACGGTGATGCGCCAGCAGGCTCCCGAGAGAATCGCGGCTGTGAAAGCAGCGGCTGGATTGAGTCTTGGCGAATACACGGCGGTTTGCTTCGCTGGCGGTTTGGACTTCCCAGACGGTTTGAAGCTCGTTCAGCGGCGGGGGCAGGCAATGCAGGCTGCTGCCGACGCCGTTCAAAGTGGTATGGCCAGTGTGCTGGGCTTGGACTTGGACGCCGTCAAGCAGGTTTGCGACGACTGTCGGCAGGACGGCGAGGTGTTGCAGCCCGCCAATTTGCTTTGCCCCGGGAACATCGCGGTTTCTGGGCATCTTACTGCGATTGAGCGTCTTGTTCCTGCGGCAGAAGCTGCGGGGGCGATGAAGGTGATCCCTCTGAGTGTTGCCGGTGCCTTCCATACCTCGTTGATGCAGCCTGCGGTCGAGGCCCTTCGGGCGGCGTTGGAAGAAATTCCGATTCAAGACACACAAATCCCTGTCTATAGCAATGTAGACGCCAAGCCTCATCAATCTGCCAGTGAAATTCGCGAGCTGCTCAGCCGCCAAGTCGTCGGGTCGGTGCGTTGGGAAGACTCGGTGCGGCAGATGCTGGCGGATGGGATCGACGGTTTCGAAGAAGTTGGTACCGGTCGTGTCTTGCGAGGTACTCTCAAACGCATCAACCGAAAGTTGCCATCGGATGGTTTTGGGGATGGTTGACCCCAGCTGACTCCGAACTGCCATTTCAATACTCTCTGTTTTTCGCCTGTTGCAGCGACGTTTTGCTTCAGTGCGAGCCATCGAAGTCCCTCTACATCGCGGAACAAGTCATGGAACTTTCTCTCACCACCGACCTGAAAGATCAGGTTGCTGTCGTTACGGGAGCCTCACAGGGGCTCGGAAAAGCGGTTGCGATCGCTTTGGGTATGAATGGGGCTACTGTCCTCTGTCTGGCCCGAAACGCCGAGAAACTTGCCTCTACTGTGTCTGAGATTGAATCCGCTGGAGGAATTGCTGAGGCGGTTGCTTGTGATGTCACGGACAGGGCTGCTGCCAAAGCCGCGATTGAAGGTGCCAAGGAAAAGCACGGTCGCCTCGACATCCTGGTTAATAATGCCGGAATCACTCGCGATAAATTGATGCGGGGAATGTCTGACGAGGAGTGGGATGATGTCATTGCCACGAATTTGACAAGTTGCTTTGTCTGCTGTCGTGCCGCGGCTGGAATCATGAGGCGGAGCAAATACGGCCGAATTATCAATATGGCAAGTATTTCTGGGCTGATCGGTAACCCAGGCCAAGCCAATTATTCCGCCAGTAAAGCGGGGATGATTGGGTTGACTCGGACGCTCAGTAAAGAGCTGATCAGCCGTGGAGTTACGGTAAATGCAGTCGCTCCTGGCTTCATTGCCAGCGAAATGACCGCAGAATTGGGCGATGTGGTGCTGGAAGAGGTCAAAAAGCGAATTCCAGCCAAGCGTGTGGGAACGCCAGAAGATGTGGCTGCTGCGGTTCTGTTCCTCGCATCCAAGAACGCTGGTTACGTCTCCGGGCAGACGCTGGTCGTCGATGGCGGCATGATCGGGTAGACTCTTGGCACGAATTGTCGAAACGGATGGAGTATCTTGCCGTCTGTGTATTGACGCCTTTTGCTTGTTTCACCTATCCTTTTCCGCAAATGCGATTGAGTGCAACCGGCTCTATTCCTCGAGACTGAGGTGCGGAGTCACTTACTTCGCTTGCCTATAATTCTACAAAACAAACATTTTCAGCTTGCTGACATCCCCTAGAGACTGCTCATGGCTACCGTTGAAGAACGCGTGATCGATATCGTGTCCGAACAACTCGGAGTTGATAAAGAAAAGATCACCCGCGAGACATCCTTTGTTACCGACTTGGGTGCGGATTCGCTCGATACCGTCGAATTGGTAATGGAACTCGAAGAAGAGTTCGATATCAACATTCCCGATGATGAGGCCGAGAATATCCAGAAAGTAGGCCAAGCGATTGATTTCATCGAGAAGGCCAAGGGTGATGAAGACGCCTGATGGTGTTTACCGCGTGGTAAATCACAACTGGTCTCACTGAATCTGCCGCCCCTAAATTCGAGTGCCCCCGCGGCTTTGTGTTTCGCGGGCGGCATTTGTTTTATTCATTGCCCAGTGCAATTTTGGGCAGGTCCCCTCTTTCCTAGCATGGAACATTCGTCCAAGGCATCCGAATGCAACAAGAATCGCAGCGCCGCATTATGGTCACAGGCGTAGGCGTCGTCTCTCCGTTGGCAGTCGAAGTCGACACGTTTTGGAGTCGTCTGACGGCGGGCGAGAGTGGCGTTCATCAGCTCAAAACAATCGATACCAGCGCCTACAAAGTTCATATCGGCGGCGATATACCAGATTTTGATCCCACCCAGTGGATTGATCGACGCGAGGTCAAACGCCTCGATCGGTTCACGCAGTTCGCTGTGCACGCAGGTGGACAGGCCATTCAGGACTCCGGACTGGATTTCGACAAGGTTGAGCGGTCCAAATGTGGGGTGATTCTCGGTTCGGGCATTGGGGGTTTGGGCGAAATTGAAGTTCAGATTCTAAAAATGCTGAGCAAGGGCCCGGATCGGGTGAGCCCGTTTACTGTGCCGAAAATGATGCTCAACGCTGCGGGAGGCAACCTTTCCATCACGTATGGTCTGAAAGGTCCTAACTATGCCGTGGCGACGGCGTGCGCAAGCGCGACCAATGCTATGGGCGATGCGTTGCGAAGCGTTCGGCTGGGTGAAACCGACGTCGTCATCACCGGTGGTACCGAAGCAGCCATTACACGCATGGGACTGGCTGCATTCCAAAACATGAAGGCATTGTCGACACGTAATGAGGATCCTGCGGCGGCGAGTCGGCCATTTGATGCTGATCGGGATGGATTTGTGCTGGGCGAAGGTGCCGGTTTGTTGGTGTTTGAAGAGTTGGAACATGCCAAGGCCCGAGGTGCACGCATCTATGCCGAAGTGCTCGGTTATGGAACGACAAGTGATGCTGGGCATATCACAGCTCCCGATCCAGAGGGCAAAGGCGCTGCTGCTGCGATGAGGGCGGCGATCTCAGATGCCGGAGTCGCGCCCGAGAATGTCGACTACATCAACGCCCATGGCACAAGCACTCCCTTGGGTGATAAGGCTGAGACCCAGGCGATCAAGGCTGTGTTTGGAGATCATGCCCACAAAATGAAGCTCAGTAGCACCAAGGGAGCCTTGGGCCATTCACTGGGAGCGAGCGGTGGGATCGAAGCAGTGATTTCCTGCAAGACGATTCAGGATTCACTGATCGCACCCACCATCAATTACAGCACCCCGGATCCAGACTGCGATCTTGATTACACACCTAATCAAGCTGCCAAGTGCGAAGTGAACGTCGCCATGAGTAACAGCTTTGGCTTTGGTGGTCACAACGCCTGCATCCTGTTTCGCAAGTATTCCTGATGCATCCTGGGGGCCTGATCGACCCCCCCGCTGGTCGCAGGGGGGCTGATTTGTGATGTTTCGCAAAACTGCACCCGGCAGGTGTGACCCAATCGCCCGAGCTTCTGATTCGGTTCGTTGCTCTTGAGATTCCGCAGTTGGACTGGTTCAGGTCCTCATTCAACACTCGGCGTATAAGCATGGCTCAGCCACTTCTCGATCGTTCCGAGTACATTGAACAGGCATATCTCTACCAGGTTCTACGCGAGCGCGTTGATATTGAGATGCCTATGCAGGAATTGTTGGAGCAGATTCGGTATGAATTGCTGACAACAACCAAACTCCCCCTCGCGATCGACTATCTGCTAACGGAACTCAAGCATTCTGGACAGATGGCGCCTGCCATGAGGAAGTTGGCTCATTACTTCACCCCGTTTCAGACCTATCTGGTCGAGGAGGCGGAAAAGGAGTCGGGGCGGTTCACGATGGGAACTGCTCTGCAGGTGCTTGGCGGCGAAGCCAAGTACCGTACTACAGACCACAATGAAGCAGGTTTATTCTTCTATCACTTCGAAGTCCTGTGTAGAAACCGTCTTAATTACGATCGAGGGCTGACCGCTATCAGTAACGACCCTACATTCGATAGAAAGTGGGCTCAGTGGATTCTGATGCTGAGGGCTCAGGTCGGTTTGGTTGACGTCGCTGATTTGCTGTTCTTGGCGAGTGATGAGTATCGCGTGAAAATGGAGGAAGCGGGGCAGTCGACCGATGGAAAGGGGCCATTCCTTTTCGGGCGAAAAGAAGGACGTATCGCTCTGGGGAATCGCAGAAGAGAGCCCCTTTTCCTGTTTGCCGCGATGCAACGTCACTTGGGCTACCCTCCGGTGCCGCGTCCGAAGCCTGTTGATGAGAACAAGGATGTCATTCCCCAATTGATGCGAAGAATGGAGCGACTGGAGTCACGCATCAAATTGATGGAAGAGGAACGTCGAGCGGGGATCGATATCACCAAGTTCTATGCTGATCGGGATGGAAGTGATCGTTCTGGGTTGGATGATTGACGATGCTTGGAAGTGTTCGCGTTCAATGCAGTGGTGCCACCAAGTCCCTTGGTGTATTGGCAGCCTACTATGTTGATATAAAAAAATGCCACCGAGGCGATCACCTCGGTGGCATTGGTAAATTAGCGAATTCGTCGGCGTCTTAGGCGCTCTTGGTGGTTGGCATTTTGAACAGATCGCCTGTGCCCGCGACGACATTCTCGTCGATCGTGAAGACGGTCCCATCTTCCTGCTCAGGCAGGTCATACATGATGTCCAGCATCACGTCTTCCAAAATTCCCCGCAGTCCGCGTGCACCGACGCCTTTGGCAAGTGCTTTTTGAGCCACATAGTGCAGAGCATCATCGGTGAATTCAACCTCGCAGTTCTCCATTTTGAAGAGAGCCTGATATTGGCGAGTCAGAGCATTCTTGGGCTCTTTCATGACTCTTACCAAACCTTCCTCGTTGAGAGGCTGAAGGTAGCTGACGACTGGAAGGCGACCGACAAGTTCAGGGATCAATCCGAATTGCAGAATGTCTTCGGTTTGCACCTGAGTCAGCAGTTCGGACTCAGACTGCTCATTGCGAACACTCTCACCAGCGAAACCCAGGGTCTTGTGACCGAGACGTTTGCGGATGATGTCTTCGATTCCGACGAACGTTCCACCGACGATGAACAGAATGTTACTCGTATCCAATTGGATGTACTGCTGCTCTGGGTGCTTGCGTCCGCCTTGAGGGGGAACGTTTGCAACGGTACCTTCGAGCATCTTTAGAAGGCTCTGTTGCACGCCTTCGCCAGAAACGTCACGGGTGATGGAAACATTCGCACTTGTCTTGCCAATTTTATCCACTTCATCGATGTAGAGAATGCCTCGCTGAGCCGCTTCGACATCGAAGTCTGCAGCGTGAAGCAGTTTCAACAGAAGGTTCTCGACATCTTCACCGACGTACCCTGCTTCGGTCAGCGTGGTCGCATCGCCGATTGCGAAAGGTACATTTAACATTCGTGCGAGCGATCTTGCCAGAAGCGTTTTTCCGCTCCCCGTAGGTCCAGCAAGCAGAATATTGCTCTTCTCAATCTCAACTTCTGAATCGCCTTCCCATTCGCTCGTTAGACGCTTGTAGTGGTTGTGGACTGATACCGCTAGTACACGTTTCGCAGCAGTTTGCCCAATAACATATTCGTCCAAGTGCTCTACGATTGACCTTGGAGAAGGAATCTCGTTGAACAAAGACTTCGTCGGCCCGCGCCGACGTTCTTCCTGGTCGAGGATCGATTGACAGAGCTCGATACACTCACTGCAAATGTAAACATCGCCGGGACCTTCGACGAGTGGTCCCACATCACGGTAGCTCTTTCTGCAAAAAGAACAGAAAGCGTTCTTTTTGCTCGAAGAAGTTCCGCGGCGAGAGGTTGGGTTATCCTTAGAGGGCATACACGACTCCTAATGTGCGGCCGGTTTCATCACGAAGCAGTCCAGTCGAGTACCTTTTTCCTGAGCTCTCGCTCGGCACTCTTTCTGTACCGCAATCACAATGTCCGATGTCCGCTTCAACGGTTTCGGGCCACGGCTCGAATGCTTTCTCGGTCAGCTCCCACGGATGGAAGCTAGCTGAGATGGGTCATCCGTATCCTCGAAAGTTCGAGCCTGATGTGGTTTGGGTTCAAAAACGATTTATAGTTTCCGAATGCATGCCCAGCATGGAATTGGGAGGGCAGACAGGCGGAGGGGTTGTCCTTCTAACATTCAACTTGAAACGAGTCACAGTAAAAAATCTGCCAAGTGGATCGGACGCGATCGGTGACGGCTCATGCAGTTGCGACAGGTCGTAACGATGATTCGTCGGGAAGGGACTGCGTACAATTATTGGGCAAACGCTAAGTACTGGTTGAGTGATTCCCTGTCGGGAATTCCTCCGTTGAACTCGTCTCAGCGGAAAGCTGATGGCTTCTCGATTGTATTGTTCGGAATTCCTCGTCGCTGATGTCACCTTTGGCATGCATTTCTTCCAAGTTTGCGATGCCCGCGGGAGGGTCTTCCCGGTCTTCAGCCGCGTAGTCCCGAAAGATTGACACGAGGTAAACACTAATCACAAGCAGGACGCATAAGATCAGCAGGGCAAACCCAGCCTGATAAACACTTGTCGTCAAAAAATCTGTTACGACCGTCACTCGAATACCCTCTTTTCGCGACCCACACAGTCAGCATTGTCGTTGAGGTGGGATACATTCACGCACCCAACTCAATCGGGTCAACCCACAGGTTGCTTTGTCTTTTCTCTGTTATTGCCATGGGAGTGCAAGTTTGGCGACGGCGGAGTGTCATGCGATCGCCGCATGCTTGGTACTGTGGGAATGGACGGCCTGCTTTGCAATCCCGCATTGCATTGTCTCGGTGTTGGGTTAGTTGTATTTCCCCGTCTCACGTTCCGTATTTCCTAGTCCCATGTTCCAGTTCATTTTCATCTGTGCATCTCTTTTTCCAATGACAACATGATAGGGGGCGAGTCGTGCACGGCTCGGCCCGCTTCTCCGCAAATGTCACTCAATCACAAGCCACGGCTCCACTTCACCCGAATCATAGGAGTGTCCAGTGGGTCTGGTCCAGCATTTTCGCCGGTTCTTGTCACGTTTTTTCTGTTTCACGTAGAAATCGCGTGTTTCACGTCGCGTTAATTGCGACTGCCTCGAGAAGCGTGCTTTCGGTTGAGAACAGCCTACGGTATGGAGATCGCTTTTGGGGGATCGACACGACCTCGCATGGAGGGCAGCTGAGGGCTAGTGGAAGAGTTTCATCCCCTGCTCCGCTAGCCGTAACCCTTGGTGACAGTGGCCTTCGATTCGAACGATCGCAGGACCGGTGAAATTGATGGCTGCAAGTGCTGCAATCAGCCGCTCATGGGCGACATCCCCAGTTCCGATGGGCTGATCTTCTTGTTGACCTGCTCTGCGATCACACAAATAAATACACGTTAAGTCGTCCCGATGACGCTCAAGACGAGCTGCGAGAGGAATTTCATGGCCCTGCAACATCTCACCGATGTCGGCAGCCAGGCCCAGTTCCTCTGTGTTCAGCCAATGTTGAAGTCGTTCCCATTGGGCAACGGTTGCAATCAGATCGCCGTGTCGCGGCCGCAGAGCAAGGGTAACCCCGAGCTCCGAGGACACATTGACCAGGTAGTCCAGTTCGACAGCCAATTGTGTTAGTGTGGATTCTGCATCTGCAGCTGTGTGGTGGCCGCTTTTGCCGCTTGCGAATGTCACGATGACTGCTTTCGACTCAGCTGCGAATCCTATCCATGTTTCGAGCCAGGCACGTGCAGCTCGGGCCTCATCAGGCTCGACAGATGAAATCGCTGGACCGCGACTTTTCCAAGCTGTCTGCAGGAATTGTGTGTCGAGATCTACTATCAATTGCAAATCATGGCGTGATGTGACATCTGCAAGCCGTAGCAGTTGTTGCCCAAACCCAGGATCTGCTTGCGATAGTCGGCCGTGTTGTGGACGGACCGCCACGGCCCGGTATCCGAGTCCGGCAAGTTCTTCGATTGCCCCTGAAAGGTCGTGTTGCAGCAGACCGGCAGTGTGGAAGCCCGGAAGCATTTTTCGGATCTCACGCTCAAGTAGGGACGATCAAGTCACGCGAAATTTCAATGAAAAATAGAGTGATGGAATTGTGAGACTAAACACGCCCAGACCCCACCACGGGCCAGCTCCCAGAAACGCGTACGAGGCAGCCAAGGGAATGATTGTGAAGATACCAATGCGAATGGTCGTCTGGATCTTCACGGGTGTCGGTTCGCGAACAGCTCGAAAGCCGCGTAGCAAAACGGGAAAGGAAATCGCTGCGATCATCATTGGAAACACCCTGTTGACGGGAAGAGCCCAGCCCGCCCGATTCGCGTCGAGTTGGGGAGCAAATGCCAGCATCAGGGCACCCAGCGTGGTTACCACCAATCCTATGGGTAGATTCGAGGAAGGGCCACCCTCTGCTTCACGTCGTGCCATGGTGGTAATCCCCATGATGTAGACACCGAAACCAACAGCGATTCCCAGTAGGTACTTCTCAAACAGTGGAGTGCCAACCGTCATTGCGATGCAGGGCGACGCACCCAGCAGAAAACTAAGCACTCGGCAGCTTCCCATCGCAACTGGAGCAAGCGGTGTTTTTTTGAGGGGGCCATCGTAGGCAATGATCATGATCGCCAAGGCGATTGCGACCAATGCGGGCAGCCAGGTGATGGGGGCATCGTTGGCTGGGATCTGTCCGGATATCGTTGCGGTGCCGATGCCTACCAATAGCAGAATCCAACCCGCGGCCTTTGCTTGGCCCAATGAAATCAAACCGGAAGGAATTGGCCGCTGAGGACGCTGTGCACGATCCTGATCAACATCAAACACGTCATTGAGTATCATGCCTGCCCAGTACAGGGCTATGCCGGCGAGGACAATCAAGATGAATCGAAGCGCGGGTGATGGACCATGCTGAACCAGCAGGAACGCTGCACTGACATCTGCCAGCACCGTGAACACATTGGGTAATCTGACCAATTGTGCCCACGCCCCAAGCCGAGATCGTTGAGGCGGCGTGTGCTCCGCAGGCATGGATTTGGATGTGGTTTGATTGATTGTCAAAATGGTGCTTTCGACCAAGGCGTTACAAGGAAAACGCATTGCGTTGTATGAAGGACCTGTCCGCGCATTCTAAACGGATTGCCAGAAATTTGCAGGATGACGTTCCTGAGCTCTTGTCAAAGGATCAGCCGCAACCAAGGGATGGCCGTTTTCGGACGATGCATTTCAAGCATCGCGCTGCAAACTGCATAATCTTTGTTTTTAAAGACCGCCAGAGCGTGATGCTATGGATCAGCGGGGTGATCCTTGGTCTAGCGACGCGTGTCGGTTGGGCGTTGAGTCAATTGAGTGCCATGAAGCTGGATGTAGCGTTCCGTTTCGTTCGTGAAATCTACATTGACGTTGTCAAAACGGAATCTCTCTGGCGAGGGCGTGGTGATTGGTCGAATTGAATACAGCTCGACAAGCGTGATCAGACGCCGTTTGCTTGCGCGACCGCCAATGTCTTGGTCTTCAATACTTGTGATCGGGTCACTCCAAAATTCAATTCGGACAGGAAGATAGATGCCGAAATTGGTGTCGGTGTCGGGTTCTGCATTGACAGCGACTCGCATTTGGGTGGGGTACAGCATGGGCCAGTCAGATCGTTTGGCCTCGCTGAGAACAGCTTTCCGCTTTTGTTCCCGTAATTGCCCGGTGATCACAAAAACAGGTTTTTCCTTCAGCTTGGCCGTCGTCACACTGAGATCATAGTCTCGTTGCATTGTGCACAGCATCTCAGCCCATGCACCCACCTGCAGACGGGGCGGAATGGGTTGTTCGTTGGTTGAACCAGGGGTCCAACCTGGTAACTTGCCAACTTCAACACGGGTCAGTTTGACTGCTTGGGAAATCTCACTTCGAGTCCAGACGAGTCGTCCATCACTGATTTGCTGCAGTCGGTGTTTGCCCTTTCCGTCATGCATGGTCAATTGCAAATTGAATTGGCCAGTATTTTCGCCTGACTGTTCGTAGGTACCCACGCCAATCACTTCCCGACCCGTGGTCCAGACGATTTCACGCACCTTGGCGTCAAAAGCTGCTCCAGAAACCAGCTGTCGGAGTACAAGTTGCAGTAGGTTGCCCGCATCAACTTGGGACTTTGCGGTTCGACTTGACTTGGGATCGAGGTCGG
The DNA here is from genome assembly GCA_051010795.1 of Rubripirellula sp. Classification (GTDB taxonomy): domain Bacteria; phylum Planctomycetota; class Planctomycetia; order Pirellulales; family Pirellulaceae; genus Rubripirellula. Next base: position 13,327 of record JBPCVE010000035.1, on the reverse strand, counting down.
GTGATCGACTTTGAAAAGTTTCTTTTTGATCGCCAGCCCGTGAAACCGACGGCTCGGTGGGTAGTTGCTGAGCGTTCAAAGGGTCAGCGAAACGAAGGTAGGCCAATCCGCTAATGACGGCCGTGACGATGAGCAGAATTCGTGCAGAGTGTCGCTGAGTCACCTTCATCCGTTTCCTCGCGGGATTTTTGATCGCCGATTTTTACTGTTGTTGACCACTGCAAACTTCGTGTTTCACGTTCAGAAACCCCGTTTGCCTGATGTGACGATCGATCTTCATGAACCGGTTGTACTGATTTTCTCAAAGATACCGCGTGTAACGTGCCGATGAACCACACAGAAGCCGGTTCGCCCGGACTTCACGGATAACCGCCCTGCAGCCTCGCTGATCCTAGATGAGTCCTGCTGGCAAAGTCCACCCAGATCGAAATTTAAGACTGACTTAACACTACTCAGCTGAGCAGAAGCCCAAGGAACGGGGGATACGATGAAACGAATCGTCACTCATATGTCGCTGTTGGCGGCCACGGCGATACTCGCCACCGGGTGTGTGCCGGTTCGCCACAACCTGCCACCCGAACAACAGCTTATGGAGCCAGGACCCGGTGTTGGTGGCCCAGGACCCGGTGTACTCGGTGCACCCTCGGTCGCTCCGGGAATGATGGGAGGCCCCATGATGGGAGGCCCCATGATGGGAGGCCAGATGATGGGTAACCCAGCAATGGGTAGCCCGATGGGCAATCCAATGATGGCCCCTCCGATGATGCCTGCACCAACTCCTGCGGCTCCACCAGCCGCTCCGAACCCCGACACCTCTGCAGCCTCTGCTGTTGGCGATATTGATCTCGTCAACTATTCAGCATGCGGGCCGGGTTGCCAAACCTGCCGCGGCGCTGGTTGCAATCTGCTAGGCGGAGGCGGTGTTGGCATGAATATCCCTCCTGGAGGCGGTATTCTACCCGCGGCGGGAATGATGCCTGCTGTTCCACCAACGCTGCAAGTCACCTTGGCTCAGCCTGAGGGAATGCAAGTGCGGTATGACGCCTCTGGTAGCGGGGGCTTCGATAGCGAGCCGCTCGTCGTTCCAGCTCGGCAGAACTTTCCGCAAGGTGGGCTCTACCGCCTGAAACTTACCAATATCCCAGCTCGCGAGGGCGTTGAACTGTACCCTACCGTGGAGCTGGCTTACGCTAACCCCCGTACAGGTGCTTACCTTGCTCACAACTCGGTGCCTCTTCAGTTCACTGAGGAAGATTTCGACCAAGTACTGACTGGTAACTTCGTCACCAAAGTTATTTATCTTCCAGACCCCGACTTCCAAGGTCCTGCTCTGGCTGGCATTGATACGCTGGTAAGTACTCGACTTGATCCAGGCATCGATCCAATCGTCGAGGCTGATCGCCGCGGTTCGATTCTTGCGATCATCCGTTTGGGTGATAAAGACATCGAGATGAGTGGTTCTAACGAGATGATGTCGACTGGTGGCGTGATGCGAGCACCGCTTGCTGGACTTCCTGCAGCGTTCGCACCAGCAATGACAGAAGGTTGTGGTAACTGCCCCGGAAACGGAGCCGCCATGCCACCTGCACTACCAGGAATGATTTCCGGTGTGACGACACCTCAGTACGGTATGCCAATGTCTGGCACGCCGATTGGGTTGCCAGGTCCACCCCACATTCCTTTTGGGCAGCCCGCTGGTTTGAAAAAACATGTCATGCGGAACCACACTTCAATCAACATCCCGCGACCGGTTGAAAAAGTGAAAATGAATGTTCGCCAGCAACCCGGCATGAGCTATCCGAATCCTGTCAGCCGAGTTCGGATCACCGAACAGAACATCCATCCGGGTGTTCCTGCTGGACGCGGTATGTATCAGCACGGAAGCCAGCGAGTTGATCCAAATTGCCCGCCCCAGTAATGGTGCGGTGAGTTGAGACAAATGCGAAACGCGGTGCGGATTGATCCAGTCTCACCGCGTTTCTTTTAGTTCAGTTGTTTGTATTGGTTGTATCTTTATCAGCCAGTTGACCTCCCCTGGGTTTAACAGTGATGGCTTACGGAAACGCCCGGTCGCTGGGATTCGCTTGCTGTATCACCGCTATGTTGGTGATGCTTCACGACGCCAATGCCGCCGACCCATCTGATTATCTCGGCAAGACAGGCCGGCATCGTCTGCTGGCTGGTGACATGCCGCCCGGATACTTAGGCCAGGCTCGGCTCGCCGGACGAGGATTCGTCAACGGTTACTTTCAACCTGTGGCATTAACAGGCCCCCAAGGTACGCGTTTTGCCCTGACAAGAAATGGTGGCTACTCCGAGGGGTCTGAGCTTTTGCAAGCAGGCTTGCTGGTCGGAAGCGTCTATCGCTTTCAGGTCACGCGAATTCCGATGATGGAAGGTGCGGAGCTTTACCCCACACTCGAAGTGATCGACCGGACTTATCCACCGCCAGGGCTCGCTACTCGCTACCCCATCGTGATTAATCTCGATCAGGAAGACCTTGAAGCTGCTCTTGCAGGAAAGATGGTGACACGAGTCATCTATCTTGAGGATCCTGAGACCGCAATACCCATGCAGCAGACGCCGGTGACGAATCGCCCCGTCGAAGTTGCCGAATTTCAAGATGCCTTAGCGGTCGCAGATCGCTTGGGACGACCCGTGGCAATTGTACGTATCGGCTCGCTCGCGCCTCCGAGAACACCAGCGCTGATGCCCGGCTTCTTCTTTGGATTCCCTGCATGGGCTCCCATCGAATCGGTAAGCCAAAACGCTAGCCACCCCAGCCTGCAAGTTGACATGTCGGTGCCGCCCGCGGCTCAACGGCAGCCGTTCCCGGCTCCTGTTGAGAACCTAGAGCCAGCCGTGACGGTTACAGATCAGCCCATTTTTAAATAATCCAACGCTCGCCTTTCACGAGATGACGATGCAATCTATTAAAAATCTGATGCTTGGTGGCGTGGTTGCGATCTTAAGCACAGGTTGCGCGTTTTCACCGCCCAGATCTGAGCCACCGCCCGGTGCAATCGGACGTGCCAACCCCATGTCGCAGCCTGCAGGGCAAATGCCACAATGGGGTGGGCCTGCGATGGGTGGACAACCGATGGGTGGACAACCGATGGGTGGGCCGGGGTATCCTGGTTATCGCCCGCAACAAAGCTATCCACCGCAAGCAGGCTTTCGTCCTGGAGGTGCCTATCCAACGACTCAGCCGATGCCCGACCGGCAAGCTCTTGCTCATGCCGTGGCGCAAGCCAGTTTTTCGTCGCCTGCATCTCACCCGCCGGAATGCGCCTGCGGTATGCAGCACGGAGCAGCACCGGCAACTCCTCGGGCACAGGCGTGTAGTTGTAATCACTTCGGTAGTTGCCAACGCTGCAATCCAGCTCCCTACGGCTACATGATGCCCCCACAAGTTCCGATGAATGCTTATGGGATTGATCCGCAAGAATTCATTTGCGACGGGGGTGATAATCCACCCAACGTTGCGGTGCGTCGCGATGATTCGCTGACCGGACTGCAGCCCGAGGATACCGTTGTTCATTACACCACCGCTGCTGGTGATATTGAGGTCGAAGCCAGCAATAAGGTTTGTTTGTACGCGCCGCGTTTTCTGTCTGTACGGAAAATTACCGGCGCGCTGGCCGGCGGACGCGCGATCGGTGCGGCTCAATTCGACAAGCCGTTGGGCACTAGTCGACTGGATCAGCCACTGCCTCGCCTGACGATGACAGACAGCGTTGAGTTGGCACATGCTGACGTCGCGAGAAAGATCGATGCCATGCGAGAACGAGTCCGAGGCGTTCCCGTTGATTCAGTTCTGCAACTGGAGCAAGCCAGTGATGTGATGGCTGCGCTCGTCGGTCTGACGATTGACCAACTCAATCAATTGCAGGATGACGAGAAGGCGGCGCTGGAACAATTCTCGTTGGCAGCTATCTCTTGGGCATTGGATGAATGCGTTGAGGCAACGATCGAAGACTTGAAGGCCCCTTCGTTGGTGCGAGACGAGTCCTTGCAAGGGCTCACGATCTACGAGTTTCCAGAGGCCGGCCGGTTGCGAATCCACAAAATGGCTGATCGCACGGATGCAAAGCCAGGCGAAATCGTGAACTTCGCAATTCGTGTCGAGAATGTTGGCGATGCCCCTGTCGATCGAGTCGTGCTCACTGACAATCTCATCACTCGTCTGGAGTATGTGGAAGGCAGCGAGATGTGCAGTGCGGGTGCAGAGTTCCTCCCTGTGAAGAATGATGGTCAGTCACTTCGCTTGCAGTGGAAGTTGACCGATGTGCTTCGGGTTGGAGAGAGTGCAACCATTCGCTTCAAGTGCAAGGTTCGCTAGGAGGGCTGTAGCCAACTGCAACGGGTACTCTTTGTACTCCAGGTTGCGAATCATACGCGGGCGGATTGAAACACAGTTCAAAATTTCCGGCGTGAGCTGTCTTGTCGCTTACGATTGCGACATCCAATGGCTGACGGATGCAATCGCTCATGCGGTGGCTAGGACGCTCCAGCGATCACTCGGGATCTCTTCCGAAAATCACACTGCATGTAACGTGTTTCGCATCTGCTCTCGGGCTGATTTGGGTCCTTTGTTGTCGGTGCGTTCGTGTTGGCGGTCCATAAGGGGTGTAAGCTGAAAAGCCAGTGGAAAATGAGCTTACTTGCCCTTTGACCTGCGGTTGCACCACAAACCTCACCTCTGCCTAGTCTCTTATCTGTGTCTCCTAAAATATCCAGCGTTGGTGATGTGAAGGCCAAGAGGGAATTCTCACCCAAGTCCTCCAGAGTCAACTTTGGGGCATCGGGTCATGCAGACGACAGTCAGATCAGGGCTGAGCGTGTTGATCAGCCCCGTAAATGGGCTGTGGTTTCGGTAGTTTCGTTTGCCGTTTTTTTGTTGATCGGAGCTTGTGGTGTGTTGGGCGGGGGGCTGCTCGCACCTGTAATCTTCGATTTTACCTCCACTGCTCGGAAACAGCAGGTGATCCGACAAATGGAGGAAATTGGGCATGCACTGAACGCTTATCACGCCGTTAATGGCTCCTATCCTGCATCCTATGCAAAGGTTCGCGACGGCGAAGTTGGCTGCAGTTGGCGGGTTCTCATTGCTTCGCATTTGGCTGGGGTGGACTCGTCAAGTCTGCCTGAATCGTCTCAAACTTGGGATTCACCAGATAACTTGAAATTGGGGCTCACCGTGCCTCGTGTGTTCGTTTCGCCACTGGTGACGGTCCCGCCTACAACAACAGAAACGCATGTTTTTGCGGTCATGCATCGGGATAGTGCGATCTTTCATCCCGACTGCCAAGAGCAACCTGCACCCGAGGGTGGTGTTTCTGTTGGCCATGCGCGAAAGAAAATACTCGCTGTCTATTTGCCCAATCACACCGCTCACTGGGCTGCACCTGTAGACATGACGTTAAAACGACTGCAAGATGAAGTGGCGAGCATCACACCTGAGAGCCCCGTTGTTTTTGTTTTCACTGATGGCAGCCTCGTTGCCCTCGAAAAACCCTTGGAGCCGTTTTTGGTGGATGAAATTGTCACCGGGCCTAGTCTGTGACGCTGACAGTTAATTTGACTAGCTGGTAAACCGTGACCAAGTATCGGACCGATGGAGCCACTCATGCGATGGAATCCACTGCAGAGGATCTTTGCTACCAGAGTGTTCTTGACGAACAAGGTATTGAGGTGTTTGTTGGTAGGTAGCGTTTGGCTGTCGTGTGGCTGTCGGGATCGCTACCGTCAGGATTTGGACTATTCGTATGGGGTAGAGCAAACATGGCCCATCGATGAGGTTCCTGAAGGTGAGTTTGTTCAGTTCAACTCTGTTTTTTGGGAACCGGAAGATACGACGTCTTTACGTCGGTTGATTTCGAGCGAAGCGATCGCCTCGGGACGTGATGTGCTTGAGATTGGAACGGGGACCGGACTGATTTCGGTGCTCTGTTTGCTGAATTCTGCAAAGTCGGTTGTTGCGACGGATATCAATCGCGCCGCTGTGGCTAACGCTGCCTACAATGCAGCGATGCTTTGCCCAGACCAATCACTGGATGTCCGACAGGTTGATCGTGATAACCCAGGGGCGTTTTCGGTGATCGATTACGGCGAAAAGTTTGATCTCGTGATCTCAAATCCACCGTGGGAAGACGGTGTTGTGGGCAAACCAGCGGATCACGCTTTTTATGATCCCGGGTTTCGTTTGATGGATACATTGCTTGACGGTATTCCCCTTCATCTGAAACCCGGAGGACGATGTTTATTGGCTTATGGCAATGTGAAAGCGATTGAACGCCTGATTTCCGAATCAAAAAAGCGTGGCTTTGCCGTGAAAGTTCTGGATGACCGAGATCTGGATTCGTTACCCGAAGATTTTCTGCCGGGGATGTTACTCGAGATTCGTCCCGAGACGGTTTCGCAAAAAGTTCAGGATGGCGATTTCAAACCATCCAACGAAGTTAATCCGAAACAGGGGGCAAATGACAGCAGGACATCCATGTCAGAGAAATCAGACACGCGTGACGCTCCCACGTCTGACCGAAAGTCAGGGTCCGCGGAAGCGAAAGCCGGGAACTCTGCCCAGACTCGTTAGCCACTGCCCAGACTCGTTAACCAAGTGTCGAGTCACGATGTCACCACCAAAACGATCTGTTTTCCCGACGATCGAGATGACGATCGAGATGACGATCGAGACGATGTCAACGAGCAAGAGGATGTCATAGGGCACAGTTTGGTTGATCGGAGGGCTGGATCATCTTGCATGTGCCCTGTTTGCGAGCGGCTCAGCCTGGAAACAGAGCTGTTTTCCAAGGCTCATCAAGAGCCCAATGAACCTCGGTGGTGGTCCCCGATAACTCTACCCCAGTGGGTTGTATTCTTGACAATCTGGGCTGGAACAAATGCCGTGTTCCATCCTTCGATGCGGCTGGCCGACAGCGAAACCCACAGGAGGTGTTGTCGAGATGCAAAAAAGAAACCCTGATTTGGCTTGCGAACGCCACTCACAGGTCATTACCATGGGGGAAGTCTCACGATGTATTTATTTCTATTTCATTCCGACTGGATCTGTTCCCAGTCACGTTGTGGGACACCTTCCACGCGAGCACTTAATAGATGATCCACTATACATGTGATCGTTGTAAGCGCCAGATCAACACCGATAGTCAAACACGGTTCATCGTGCAGATTGATATTCAAACTGCGGCTAGTGATGTTGAGCCGGAATTTGAAGACGACGTCGATCACCTGAACGAATTACACCAAATTCTCGAGGGGATGCATGAACCTGTCATCGCGACTGATGAGGAAGCGGAGACAAGTCATCACGGTCGATATGATCTTTGCCCGGATTGCCATCGACAATTCCTGAAAAATCCACTTGGGCGTGACGCGGTTCTTGCTCTCGGTTTTAGCAACAACTGAGAATGGTGATACTTCTGCACTGAGCTGCGATGCTCTTGTCGTAACGAATGCATGGGTTTGCGTTCGACGACTCATGCGGGGGACTGCCATTACCGCAGCCTCGACTGACCCTGAAAGCAATGATTTGCGAGCCGCTCATTTCTTGATGGGTTGTTCGTTCAATCGTGTGAATGAAGCTTGGGCATCAGAATAGTTGAGTGCTGCCAATCGGCACGGCATGGGAAGCTTGCGAATGTCAGAGTCCAGACGCGGGTCCGCTTTGTTTCGCATCAACCTTTCTAATAGGTCGCGGCTGGGTTTTTCGAAATCCATCTTTTTTGTCATTTTCCGCAGTAGTGTGGACAGGGAATTACTGGGCTTGGATGCTGTTTCTTCTTTGATCCTGCTGCGAAGTTGATGTTCGGCGTTTGCCATTCTCCGAGCGACCTCGCATGCGTGAATGTCATCCGAACGACAAACTGCGATAACAAAATTCGCTGCCCCCAAGGTCTTTGTGGATTGTTCCCAACTAACGAATGTCTTGTGTTCCGCTTGAGCGATGACTGAGATATCGATCAGGCCTGTCCGCCAAGTGTCGGGAACGTCCAGCACTAACTGGAATGTCTTTTGGCCTTCCAGGATTTGCTCGGCCGTCCATCGCAGTTTGAAGTAGACACCAGTTCCTCGGTTGATCGTTCCGGCGGCGGTTACTGCATGGACGGGAGCAAGGCGGTCGAATTCCACCGAATCAATATTCTTTCTGGTGTGATCTAAACCTGCATTGCCACGTAAACTTGAGAAGTAGTCGCCGTTCACACCAACGCCCAGGGATTGGTGCTTTTCTTTTGATTGTTTGATCTGAATAGGTGTTACGATATCCGAGCCTGTCTCGGTGCGGGGACTGTAGTCAACAATGGATGCAAATTGTCCGCGCGGCTGGCAGCGTACGAGCCATTGATCGATTCGAGCCTTCTCTGGAGAACTGATCATCGACGATAGCTTCAGTTCAACTTGCAATAACGCTCTACCCTTACTTGATTCAACAACGTCTGCCGCGACGCTGGGGGGAATGTCGAAGTGCACAATGGATTGGCTATCGGCTGCAACGCTGATAATGTTGGCATGTGCGATCGAAATTGCGAACAACAGAAAGTAGATGCGAAACTGCATGAGGTTCCTTTTCCTTGCGATACGGGGCGCATCGATGCACTCGGGATGAAAAATGGACCGGCTCATCCGGTTGGCGAATCGATGGGCTGATTCGCAGCCATTTCCATCGTGGAAAGGAACGTGCAGAAACGATTGGAAATTTGGCCTTTTTGTCGGCCTCGGCTTTTCTGCAGCAGCACAAAAATAACCTGCAACGTTGCTCAGTCAATTGCTCTCGACACCGCGAGGGGTAGGAAGAGTCTAAAGTAACTGATCCCGCGTGTTGTGAAACTGCACCAAAGGACAATTGAAATTAACTGTTTCAATTGTGAAACATCAGCTAGCTGTGCATTCTTGGGAGATCGCTGCCTTCGGCAAGAATCGCAGATTCTTCTGACGACAGTTGGGCTAAACGGACCCGAGCGTCTTCTCGTGAAGTAAAGTGTTCCGCCAGCCGGACATAGGTCGTATGGTGTCTGGCTTCGCTTTCAAACAGACTGGCGTAAAAATCGGCTAAAGCGGGGTCTCGGTCACGCACATGCTCGCTGAGTAAACTGAATCGCTCGCAACTACGAGCCTCGATCAAGGAAGCGATCAGCAAGCGATCGACTGCTCTTTCGGGTTCTTGGCTCCCAACCAAGGCATTTAGCTTGCGGCCATAGGGCCCGGCAGCGAGGCGACGGAACTTGATTCCACGATCGTCAAGCAAACACAGAACCATTTCGAAATGTTCCAGTTCTTCGTCGACGATTCGAGTCATTTCGCGACATAAATCGCGATTCTCGGTATAGGAGTTCATCAGGTTCATGGCCGTGGTTGCGGCTTTGCGTTCGCAGTGGGCATGATCAATGAGAATCTCATCCAAGTGCTGATCAACCTGATGCAGCCATTGGGTCGTCGACTCGGATTTTAGATGAAGCATGAAACCGTTACTGTGCAAAGAGTGCTTTGGCAAAAGCTGCGGCATCAAAGGCGGCGATATCATCAACGCCCTCTCCGAGACCGACGAACTTGACGGGTAGCTGGAATTTTTCACGAATGGGCAGAATCACTCCGCCTTTTGCCGAACCGTCAAGCTTGGCAAGCACAATGCCTGTGCAGCCCGCGGCATCACTGAACCCTTGGGCCTGGCTGATCGCATTCTGGCCAGCGGTGGCATCCAGTACGAGCAGTACCTCATGCGGTGCCGTGTCAATTTTCTTTTCCACAACACGTCGGATTTTTTCGAGTTGTTGCATCAGATTGACCTGCGTTTGCAATCTTCCTGCAGTATCAATGATCGCAATATCGGCACCAATCGCCAGAGCTTTGTCAACGGTCTGGTAGGCGACACTGGCGGGATCGGCTTCCGGCTTGCCAGTCACGATTTCACAGCCGATCCGACCTGCCCAGACCGTGAGTTGTTCAACGGCAGCAGCCCTGAATGTGTCACCAGCTCCCAGCACGACTTTGCGGCCGGATTGGTGAAGATGATTTGCGAGTTTGCCAATGGAAGTGGTTTTGCCACTTCCATTGACTCCAACCACCAGGATCACCGTGGGGCCCGAGTCAGTGTACTGAATCCCCGTTGATTCCTGTGCAAGCATGGTTTGGGTTTGCTGAGTGATCGTCTCCAGCACCTCTTCCAGTGACACCACTCTTGCTCGCAGGCGGGTTGCGACGTCATCCCGGATGGCTTCCGCTGAAGTGACTCCCATATCAGTTCGAATCAACCTCGAAAAGAGCTCTTTCAGAAAATCGTCATCGACTAGCGTCCCCTCTGCTTTGAAGAGGTCTCGAATATCGGTGCTAAGCGTTTGCCTCGTTTTTGAGAGCGCGCCCCGCATCTTTGAGAATAAACCGCCAGAAGATGGTTTGGGCTTTGGCTCTGAGCGTGCTGCCGAAGCGGTGGGTTCGTCCGCCGTGGACTGGGCTGCAGGACCCTTGTTTTCGTTTCGGCTTTCCGCCGCTTCAGTTTTGGGCTGACTCGTAGACTGTTTTTCGGGCACTTCACTTGAAGCTGCCGATTTATGCCCCAAGGCATCGTTTTCCTTGTTCTTCTTGGACCGCCAAAACGCCATCGAAAAGCTCGTCTCGAGTCGAGGAATCGCATACTGCCAGCCCACATAGACTGATCGCCCGCAATTCTGACGTATCGCAGGCCGATCGGGTAGGCCGACGACAAATCGACAACACCTTGGAAATCGATGTTTCAAGAAACATCAAAAACGGTTCAAGCGATGGGGACTTGAATTTTGGCAGGGTTTCCTAATCAGGCTCTCAGGGTTTCCTACTCAGAATCTCTCAGAGGCTCTTGAGAAGTCAGCGGGTTCTGCAGTCGTGAATGACTCGATGGGCAAGCGAGTGATTGCCGTGAATTTAACGGAAAATTGGCATCCCAGCAGTTTGTGCTGTCAGATTTACACTGAATCGTCTGCCTAATCCGTATTCCTTCACAGGGCTACCCAAAGCCAGCAGTTAGTAAGCCTTGGTTAACCACTACTGAATGTAAGCGCGGCGACAGATTCTTGAGTGTTTTAAGGCTAAAATACGTTCTTCTTCCCGCGACTGTCCGATACCTACTACTGAGAAATTGGCGTGATTCGGTATCTGTCGGTGTCCCTCAGGGGGCCTGACGCGGCCTTGAGCAACCGATTGCGGAAATGTTTTCGTCTATCCGTCGACACCTTTTGGTCGCACGGAATCATGCAGTGCAAATTGCACCTGAACCCGAAATGGATAACTGGGGAGTTAATAAAGCAAATGAAGCTTAGCAAATTGGCGCTTGTTGCCGCGATTGCATGCGGTACTTACGCCGGCAATGTTTTTGCCGATCAAACAAACGAAATTCAGTTGGTTTCCTGCGAGTCAGATTGTGACTGTGGCGAGCCGGTTTGCGGATGCGAGCCTGCTTGTGACGACGCATGCGACTCAGGTTGCGACTCAGGTTGTGATTCAGCAGGCTGTGGCCTTGGCCTCGGCGATTGCGGAATTGGAAGCTGCCTTGACTGCGGCGATTGCTGCCTCGGTGACCCGTACACTCTCTTCGGTGAGTGCCACGGAATCACTGCTGGTGGTTGGATGCAGTTAGGCTACTTCACCAACCCAACGATCAACTTCAACAAGTACTCCGATAAAGTACAACTTCAGCAGGGATGGTTGTTCGCCGAGAAGGCGATTGATGCTTCCTGTGGATTCGATATCGGTGGACGAATTGATTATGTCTACGGTACTGATGGACCTGACACTCAGGCATTCGGTAACCCAAGCGGAACCTACGACTTCCAAGACGGTTGGAACAACGGCAGCCAGTATGGCTCAGCATTGCCGCAACTGTACTTGGAAGCTGGTTACGGCGACCTGTCCGTTAAGGTTGGTCACTTCTACACCATTATCGGTTACGAAGTGGTCCAAGCGACTGGCAACTTCTTCTACAGCCATGCGAACACCATGTACAACAGTGAGCCATTCACTCACACTGGTATTCTGGCGACTCTCGAGCATAGCGACGACGTGACACTTTACGGTGGATACGTTCAGGGTTATGACAGTGGATTCGAGGACAATGGCGATGCATTCCTTGGTGGAGTTTCGCTGGGGCTGACTGACCGTCTTGACGTCACTTACGCTGCTATTGGCGGCCGCTTGAACGAAGCTGGCAACGGTAATCCAGTGTTCACTGACAACGAGAATGGTTACATGCACTCGGTTGTCGCGTCTTACGACGTCAGCTGCGATGTTCAGTACATCATGCAGAGCGACTACCTTGATACCAACCTTCGTGAGTCCATCGGCGTCAACAACTACTTGATCAAAACGATCAATGATTGTACTGGCGTTGGAGCTCGTTTCGAGTGGTGGAACACTACACCATCCGTTGGTGGCCCTTCTTACGACACCTACAACTTGACGCTTGGTGTTAACCATCGTCAATGTGCAAACCTGACTTGGCGTCCAGAGATTCGCTATGACTGGTACGACGGATTGTTGGACAGCGATAGCAACGTAATCGAAGACAGCTTCAAGTTCGCTGTTGATGCTGTTATGACTTTCTAAGGCACCAAGGAATCCGTGTGCGGGGGGTGCCGAGCGTTTCTCCCCGACGTTAGCAATCGCCGAAACCGCGGATTCATTGAAAAAAATTAACCCGGTCGCCCTGTTGGGGCGGCCGGGTTTTTTTATGCGCCGTTGGTTCTAGCCAGGGATCCGTTGAGGGCAATCCTTCCTACTGACCGGAATAGGTTCACAAACTTCTGCTATTTGTCCAATTCGTTGCGGTAAACTTCCATGTGGCGACTTCAGAAGATTAAGTCAACCGTCGATCTCTCAAGTAACCGAATAGCCCGATTCACGTGAGTTTGACTGTGTGATGGTTTTTACCCTCACCTTTTCATCTGACTGAAAGATTGCTCAGCGCATCAAGCTGGGGCGATTCAATCAAGACCCCGAACCCTTGGGAGTTCACCAGCGATGAAGCTCACGAAATTGGCATTGATTGCAGCGATTGCTTGCGGAACCTATGCAGGTAACGTTTTTGCTGACCAGACAAATGATGTGCAGTTGGTCTCCTGTGAGGCGAATTGTGACTGCGGCGAGCCTGTTTGCGGATGCGAGCCAGTTTGCGACGACGCGTGTGATGGCGATGCATGTGATGGAGGTTGTGATTCTGCAGGTTGTGGAATCGATCTTGGTGATTGCGGCTTGTGTGACCGAATTGCTAGCCTCGCGTGCCGCGATTGCTGCATCGGGGACCCTTGGCAATTGTTCGGTGAGTGCAACCGAATTTCGGCAGGTG
>JBPCVE010000034.1:0-6284 GCA_051010795.1 Rubripirellula sp. | reverse complement strand
GTTCCGGGAACATGCCTTCTGAAACGGCGTCATGTTTGACTTTGCCGCATCAGTTTTGTTTGGATCCTGTCCTCTGTTTTCAATGAACCAGCGCACCACAGCTGGATTCGAATTTTGTTGACATGCCGAGGTGAACAAAAGAAGCATCAAGCCGGGGTTAATCGGTCTGGAACAGTTATCCAACAGCAGCTGAACAACTTCTGGCTTCGAAGTATGCTGTGCAGCCAAGTAACAGACGGAGACTCCCGCTTCCGCGCCAGCATCCAGAAGTAACTGGATTAGTTCAGGATTGTTTGAATGTATGGCCGCCAGCTCAATGGCATTCTTTTCCACAACCCGTGAGCGACCCAAAAACTCAAGTTCCACACTGGCGTCCGCCTCTACGTTCGCGTCCTCTCGAAGAGCAGACTTGACTTCTTTCAAATCAGGCGAGGCTTCCTGACACAGTTTCAAAAGACGCCTCGTCGCTTCCGAAGGTTCTCCCCGCTGTACTGGCCGTTCCTGGGAGTTGCCCGTGGAAACAACACCGAGGAAAACCACAGCTACCAAGCAAGCCCGTGTGCAAGTCAAAAACATCTGCCCTCTACCTGAAATTGCGAACCAATCATACCACCACGCCCATTAAGAGCCAGTGCGAAAGCGTACTGTTTTGGATCGCTGCCATCAACCAACTGCAAACTCTATCGCAAGAAGCACCACGCGGCATTGAAGACGTTACTGGCAAACATGGATGCCCTTGGAAACGCGCAGGACCTCATCGCTGCCGATGATGAAGACGTGCTGCCGATGAAAACGACGTGCTGCCGATGATAACGAAGAACGGTGCCCAAAAGATTACTCGGCAAGGCCACGACCCCGAACACCATCACCCTCGGTATCGATTTCCTAACCTCTGACCTGTGTGTTGGTATCCGACAACCCTGCGAGCCATCGGAGCCAAGTCCGAACTCGAAATACTGGATTCCATCGCTGCGAGCGAGCCAACTGGCTCAGCAAACATTAACGTCGTCACGAGCGTCCGCAATTACGCATCATCATGCTTGGGCCGCTGAACATACTACGTTGACCTGACAGCGCAGAGGAACGGCCACTTCCACTGTTTAGCATGGAAGTGAACGAATGCGTCCTCGCACTTGATGCAATCAATCTGGCATTCGCCTGCGCACGGAAATTCCGCTTCAACTGCTTGTGGTGTTCAGAAACTGCTTGTTTGAGTTTGTCCTCATCAGCAGCAAGTCGCTGGTCGTAATCTGAAAACTGTTTCGATGCCAAACGGTATTCCACCTCACCCGGAGAGGTCATGCTTGCATTCGCACTTGATTGGATTTCATTGCGTTCTACCTCGCTGCCTCCCAATCCAACATGCGTCGCCAACAACTTTCCTTGACGCCATTCCTCTGCGACCCACAAGTGTGCGGTCGTGCACTCTCCACCACATGATTTAAAAATCGCCCGCACACCATCTTTGCGGCCGTTTCGATACTCTTCCATCACGAGTGGGCGGCCCGACGGATCCCAACTTACCAGTGTCGCGATGCGTTTACCGAAACTGTAGTGAATGAATGACTGTCGTTTTCCATTCTCATGAAAACTCATCAAAGGTCCGTGGAGTTGTTCACCGCGTCGCGAAAACACCAGGGTCGGGAGTCCCGTTTCTTCGTTCGTCAGGGAAGTACGACCTTTCTCGCTCCGGTCACTCGACTGTGCAAAAAAACGATCGAAGCGTTTCTCAGCTTCAGCCAAATGATCTCCTACTGAATAAACCTGCCCATTGGCAAGCACAATGTCCGACAACGCTTCATGACTGGGTAGCGATTCTGCAGTCTTATTCAAGACGATCGCCTCACCGTGCGGTGCCTTCACATTTGCAAGAAACAGACGAGAATCCAAGCCCTCGCTGACAGGCAGTTCCTGCCCACTCAGTAAACGATCTACTTCAGACTGAATCGTCTCTCCAAGCCCCTGCTCCAACCCGACATGTATTCTCTGTACCGTCCCAGCTTGGTCAATGAGTACCAGCGTTGGCAATGCTTCGACCCCAAAAATGCTAGCCGCAGAACCTTCAAGGTCCAGAGCGACCTGTGAAGTGATTTGATAGTTTTCAACCGCCTTCTCAACAATCGCTTTGCTCTCTTCAGTATTGACCGCAATCAACTGAAACTGTTCCGCGTCATATTCGCCAAAGGTGCTCTGCAAAAGTTTCATCTCTTCAAGACACGGGGCACACCACGAGGCCCAGAAATCCAGAATAATCACCTTGCCCTTGTGGGTCTCAATCGGATCATAAGAACGACCCGCCGTCAGATCCGTCAGTTCAAATTCGGGCAACACAAATTTACCAGCAATGCTCTCGTTGTCTGGGCTCAGCAGGGATCCCTCAGCGCCGCCGCTCTGGTTCGTTCCCATCAGCACGCTCTCGCTCGCTCCCATCTCCGGCACCAACAGAGGTTGTTGCTCAAGTGCGGACACTGTGACCGCACCACTACCACTATCCTCAGCCTCACGCTCACTGCTTACACCTGAGCCTTTCTCACCCTGTTGCGGAGTGCCAATCACGGACGCGGAAGTACTCGGCGCCGCGTCGACTGCAGTGATACTTGCATCAACGGTAGAACCAGAGGCCTCTGACAAGACCTTCCTGGATTCGAAGGCAGGTTCAGTGGCAGTCTCCCGTATTTCAGCGTCCAACTTGTCAGGCCCCCGGTTTTCAACCGATGCGACCAGTGCTCTTTGCCTCATGCGCAAGCGTAGCGCGTCATAAAAACGCAATGAGACAACCCCTATGCCACCTAGACAAACCGCACCCACAAAGAGACGCACAAGTAACTCGGGGAAAGTTAAACTGTGACGTATGCGGGATGCAGAAACTTGTTTGGCTGGACGACGCATAATTGCACAATCACGAAAAATGAGGCTCAGGTCAGGAAAGAGCACGCAGCCCTGATCATAACGTAAATGCCTGATCAACGCGTCCATGAAAGCCGACAGCGTGAGTGCGACGGCACATCGTCCTAAGCAATATCATGAATATCCGCACAATTCAGCTCGTTCCGTGCTCTCGTGATCTCAACACACGACCAACAGCCGCTCTTTAAGACGGCTAAGTTTTGCATGTTCCTGCATCGCAACTTTTTCTGCGATCACGTCAAAACCAACCCCAAGTGTGATCCCAATCTCCCACTGACAGGAAAACGTTGATAGCAATGCCGATTTCGTGCATCTCGATACTTTCTAGAAACCATAAGAAGAGTATTATGATAGAGCTTGGGATTGCCCCACCAGATTCAAGGATTGAGGTCCTCACCACGCTTGTCCCCCTGCCCGGCAATGACTTCCCTTCGCACCCTCATGCAAGTCAGCAGTCGGATTCATCAACATCAATCAGCGGACTCAGCATTGGAAATCAGAAAACACGTTTTTGTTAGCGCTGAGATGAGGCGGACGGTTTTGATCAGCAGCCTTGGTGGTCTGATCGCCTTTTGGTCGATTTGTTCGGCGGACCTATTCGCACAGTCCGCGAACATCTCGAAAATTGCCTCCAACACCGCCGCTGATCCGACGGAACTGGAAGCACAAGCTACTCAAGTGCTGACCACCTTTTGTGTGTCGTGCCATGGCGCGGACAAACAGGAAGGCAAAGTGCAACTGAGTGCGTTGGAATCACTCGATCCAGTCGATCGCCAAGACCTGTTTCGTCAGGTTCAAGACGTCGTCCACCTCACAGAGATGCCACCGGAGGAAGCCAAGCAACCAACGGACGCTGAGCGAGAAGTCCTGTTGCAATGGCTTACGAGCCAACTCACTGGCGAAGCAGCCAATGCACTCGCTGAAAAACTACAGCGATTCGAATACGGCAACGTAGTTGCCCACAGGGATTTGTTCTCCGGGAACAACTCAGCGCTTCCGGGCTACACGAATGACCGCAGATGGCTCATCAGCGAGTTCATTTTCAACGAGAAAATCAATCGTTTGCTCGACTACCAACCAGCGCGGACGATCTACGGTTCGTCCCAGCGAGTACAAGGCGACAGTGGTGTCCACTGGAGTCCCAAAACAGAGCGTGGAAATAAGTTCCGCAGAACCATCGCCAACCCCTACCTGCTCCCTGCCAAGGTGGGGGTGCGATACAGCGTTCACAAACGACTCAATACAGGCCACCTGCTTACCATGGTGGGCAACGCCAAACGCGTCGCTGGACACATGTCTTCCGAAGAGACCATGAAGGCCAACTATCCGGCCATGCACAAACTGATGAAGAGCGAATTTGTTCACCGTGAGACACTACGCTCACGTGAAAAATTCCTGCGAACTTATCCGTTCATGGAGAAACTGCTCAAAGATATCTACGGGGCTCAGCACGAACCCCTGCTGCCTAAACTGATTCAAAAGCAAATTCCCTACCCAGGGCCTCCAAAACACTCGACCAATGGAATTCAAAAACGGCACGACAACCTTGAATTCCTTGACCGCTTTAACAGAGAAGACACGCAGGCCATCCTGCAAGGCATTGCAACGTACAAAACAACGCCTTATGCGGTTGAGGAGGCGACGGCCCAAAGTCAATCCGATCGTAAAGGGAATCCAGTGTGGTATCCCTACAGCGATGCCAATCGTAATGAATTCGACAACATCATCTCTCAATGTGAAAAAGACTGGTGTCGCGCGGGCGTTACTGATTATCGGATTCAAAACCGCATCGTCACCATGAAGCTGTTTTACGACACATGGGACATGAATCGACTTTACAGTCACATTCAAAAACTCAACTTTAGTCAGCCACAGTACGTGCCACTCAGTGACAACGAGATGGTTACCCTCACTGAAACCATCAAAAAACATCGCTTGCTTGGCGATACTCATCAGCAAATCATCACCAAGTGCCTCAAGGATTGGACAGCGTCATTCAGCGCTTCGCAAAACTCTTCTGCTGGAACGGATGATGCATTGATCGCGGACGTGATCAATGAATTGCATTTACACATTCATGAACGCCAGCCGACAGACGCCGAGGTGGCTGAGAACAAATTGCAGTTCAAGTTGCATGCAGCCAAGTTGGATCGCCAAAAGGCAATCGGAAAACTGATCGAATCGCTGTTACTGAGCACGGAATTTGCCTATCGCAGCGAGTTTGGACAGGGCAAGGCAGATGAACATGGTAGACGAATGATGCCGCCACGCGATGCCAGCTACGCACTCGCCTACGCCCTGACCGACGCCAGCCCCGACGCAGAATTGACCAGAGCCGCAAAAAACGGCCAACTGAACTCACGTGCAGATTATGAACGTGAAGTGCGTCGCATGCTGGAACGCCGCAACCAGTGGTACATCATTGATGAGAATGTCCAAGCAACGAATCTGAACGCCAGTACCACGAATCAACCCATCCGAAAATTGCGATTCATCCGTGAGTTCTTTGGATACCCCAAGGCACAGGAAGTCTTCAAAGATGACTCACGCTTCGGCGCAGGCCGCCATGAGCAGGCGGTCAGTCGCCTGATCGACGAAGCAGACATGCTGGTCGAGCATATCCTGGAAAACGACGTGAATGTGTTTGCGGAACTACTCACCACCGACAAATTCTTTGTCTATCACTCCGGCGACAATAAGACGATGGCGGATGGCGCTGGTCAACTGAAACAGGTCTTCGAATACTTCAGGGACCTCGAATGGCAAGACTGGACGCCAGATGAAATCGAGCCACACAAGGAATTCCTGATGACAATTTGGGAATTCCGCAAAACACGCGGTGGTGACAACAAAGCCCTGCTGACCACACTGAAAAGAGTGATGCCAGCCTTGCAACTCCATTTCAACGATGGACAAAGCAACGGTATGCCTTACATGAAAATGGCAATGGGATTCTGGCACGGTGGGAATGTCCTTGGACGAACCGGTCAGCAGATGCGTGGAGAACAGGTCACCTCCTATTGGAACCTCGACTGGAAAACGTGGGACTACCCCATCCATCAACCGGCCCAAATCCCCCACCGCAAAGGTCTGTTAACTCACCCCGCGTGGCTGATCGCCCACTCGCAGAACTTGGAAACGGATCCAATTCATCGCGGTAAATGGATACGCGAAAAATTGTTGGCAGGCACCATTCCAGACGTGCCGATCACGGTAGACGCAGTCATTCCACCGGACCAGCACAAGACACTGCGTCAACGAATGGAAAAACGCACGGGAGAGGCTTATTGCTGGCGTTGCCACCAAAACATGGATCCGCTCGGATTTCCGTTTGAAAACTATGATGACTTCGGTCGTTTCCGAAGTAAAGAAAACCT
>JBPCVE010000033.1:0-7319 GCA_051010795.1 Rubripirellula sp. | reverse complement strand
CGAGTTTGCCACCGTCAAAGCAGGTCAACGCTGCATCACGGTGGACGCATACGCAGATGGTGGGCAACGAGACACTCAGCAAGGATGTGTAACGGTTATCAATCCTGTTCCTCGAAATCCACGCTTGAAGGCCGAACTGGCTGGCCGCAATCGAATTGCGGTGGGACAGCAGACATTGGTTCGAGCGGTGATCAGTAACATTGGCCGCGGCGTCGCAACCAATGTGAAGGTCGTGATGGCCTATTCACCTGTCGTTCAACTGGAGCAAGCCACCGAGGGCTCAGACCAGAGTCGGGTCGCACAGAACGTGATTTCCTGGTCAATCCCTCGCTTGGAAGCGGAAAAGGCAGCGACTCTTGAAGGCTTGTTCAAAGTCCTCAGTCCAGCCAATGCAGCGAGAATCACACTGCAGGTCACATGTGATGAGCAAACCAGCGCGAACACAGATTTTATTTATGACATTGTCAATGTTGTTCCGCCACCGCTCACCGCACCACGGACCGAATTGCCCCCGGTTTTGTCAACGCCGGTCGCTCCTAATGCACCAACGACGGTAGCTCCAGCACTGCCCTTGCAGGGCGGCGCTAATTCAGGAACACCTGCCACGCCTCCTGTGACTGCGACGCCTGTGCCTCAGCGTACGGAAAAACTTCAAATGCGACTGGTGGCGATGACTAATCCGGCGAGAGTGGCACAGCCCATTCGCTATCGCCTTACCGTCATCAATGACTCGAGCGAGCGGGATGGGCAGATTGCCATGCAATTCAGATTGCCTCCCGGTATCCAACTCTTGAGTGCGAATCCGATCACCAACCCTGAGGCCAATACTTTTACGGTCAACGGTGATGTCGTCACTCTCAAGCCAATCGGGTCAATGCCACCAGGAAGTAGCGCCGAATTTCAAATCGTTTTGGAAAGTAATCAGCCGCAAACTTTTGACTTCACCATTCGGGCTCAAAGTCAAAGAATGCAAGCTGGTATCGCACAAACGACTCGGACAACCGTGAATCCTTAGGCTACTCAGTCCTGATTGGAAGGATTACGAGGGATCGGGTGTCAGGAAAAGAGTCCCCAGCTGGCGCTGATTGGATACGCAACGCATCTGAGTGAGCAGCCCATCGGGTTGCCGCCGAACTTGTGACTGGCGAACCTCTTACTGCAGAACTTTAACGATCTCGGTCAAGCCTGCTCGACGAGCGTGATCAATCGCTTTGTCGTTGTCTTCGTCGACAGCATCTTTGTTCGCACCGTTTTTCAGCAGGATCTGGACACTTTTCAGTTGGTCCAGCCCTGCCGCCATCATGAGCGGGGTGAAACCCTCGGCGGTTCCTTTCGAGTTCACGTCAGCGCCGGCTTTGATCAAAGCCTGAACGGTTTCAGGGAAGGGGCCTGTGCAGGCATGAATGAGTGGAGTTTTTCCTTCGTGGTCGCGGCTGTCGAGGGTTGCTCCTTGTTCGACCAAGAACAGGACGGTCGCGGTGTGTCCATTGTAAGCAGCGTGGTGAAGTGCGGTATGTCCGCGACCAATTTCGGATGCTTCGATGTTCATTCCGCTATCCAAACCACGCTTCACATCTTCGGTGCGTCCTTCGCCGGCAGCCATGAGGAAAGCTTCTGAGCTCATTGCGGGCGTTTGAGCGGCAGCGGGTGGACTTGCAGGTGACGCTGAGTCCGCTGTATTTTCCTCTGTCACATTGGCAGGCGCAGCAGCGTTGTCTGAAGACGCCGTGTCGTCATCTCGAGTCGTAACTTCTTCGCTTTCGGCGTTGGATTCCTGATCCGTAGGGCGTACCGATTCACCGGACGTCTCATCTACCGATGGGGCGTTGGCTGGCTGACTGGCTGAATCACAGCCCGCCCAGACTAGAAATGGAACGAGGAGGAAGAGATTGGTTGCGATCGAGCGGAGGCGTCGAGATTCTTGGTTTTTCATGCTCGCAGCTTAGCAGGTAGGCAGAGATTCGTCATGGCTTCATTCAGCAGCATTTAAATTCACGTTTTTTGGGGCGTGGCATCCGGTAGTCGCTCAGCGTTTGGTGATGGATCGGATGGCTGTGCGGCGGTGGTGTGTGTGCGTCTCCATTAGCATGCCCGTCTCCAATGGATGGGGTGGTTCCGGCGAGTGCTGTCTGAACCCGTTATGGTGCGATGAAAATCACACCATCACCCCACGTTGCCTTGACGCCAGCTTGTTTTGCGACCAATTCGATCAGTTCTCGCAGGGTGGCATCTTTGCCTTCGACAGTTACGGTCTGCTCACACGCTTTTCTTGCACCTGGATCAATCTCGCAGCGTCTGCCGGCAACGCCACACAGTTGTTGCAAGGCATTCCCTGCCGAGGTTCGCATCTGCTTCAAGGTAAAGGTGTCTTTGTCCGGGTCTGGCAGGGTGGGTTTCAAGGCTGCGAAAATCGCTTCCGTTGCTGATGCGTGGGCATTGAACGTTGCGGTGGTTTCCAGCCACTTTCCCGAAACTCGCGTACGGGCGGTGGGGTCAGTTTTGGTGATTGTCGGCCGCACAATTTTGGCGAGTGCACTGGAATATCGGCGTTTCAAGCGACCAGGTTTTTTCATGGTGCTTGTGACCAGCCGTTGCGGAAATGATGACTGGTCAAACTGTAGGTCGAATTGACCTAGAATCAGAGCAACCGCGACATCCTTGTTGATTTGCGTCCACTCAGTTTTTGGCCACAAATCATGAGGCAGAGTTTGAAATGAATCGGATGTGTTTCCTGTTGACTGGTTCAAGGCTGCTGTGGGGGTCGTAAGATCGCCCCATTTGACATCGACCAAGTCGGCAGAAGTGCTCGCTCTGGGAGATGTCATGATCGCCGCCGTCAGTTTGGCCACTCGGTCAGGGCGTCCAATGAGCAACACATTGCTAATGGGCATCAGCACACAGTCTCGTGATGCGGCAATTTGGCTGAGTGCACCGTAGACAGTTGGTCCGGATGATCCAACGGTGACAACCGCGGTGGGATCGACGCCGCGATCCACCCATATGTTCAGACCAACTTGATCCGCGATGCCAGAAATGGCGGAGCGAAACGATTTGCCGTCGAAAACGGAGTTCATCGGAGTCGACAGTTTCCCATAAATCGAACTTGTCTCGGAAAAATCGTCCCCAACGCTGACGCGGGCAAGGCAGAGAATAAAAAGTAGACTCGTCAGTGAGATCACTCTCGACCCGAGGGTGGTTCGGGAGAGTTGGCTCGATGGTCGTTGGAATGAACGCATGGGTCGTCGTAGGTGTGTGTGAGCGTGAACATCAACGAAGCAGTCAATGTCCGATCGATACCACTGCCAACATTATAGCGTGCCGTTGTTTCCTGCGGCGGGGGTTCAGCCCGTGCGAGAATTCTGGGGCGATGAGTCTGCTTACCCAGGCCTGCGAGGGAAGCCGAAAACATGACTACCGTAGATGAGTAAACCGTAGCGATGATTCCTGAGGAGCTTGATTTGCAACATCGACGGGATCGACGACGGGATCGACGACGGGATCGACGACGGGATCGACGACGGGATCGATTGTGCGTCGTGTTTGAGTTGCTTGTCACATTACCGTGGAGCGATGATTTGAAAGCAAACCTCGGCAAAGGCAGGCAAGCCTGTTCAAGTTGTCTGATTAGGTGATTTTTAGGACCCCACAGGTGGGGCTCAATGCAGAAGAAAACTTTTGCCAGGTGTCGCGGAAGTAGCAGTTGGTGAGGAACAATTTCCTGCTTCTTTTTGTGACTCAAATGCTGTCTGAGTACGGGGTTGCAGTGATACGTTTGCGAGGTCAATTTCACGCAAATTTTTGAGCCAGCGAATGAGCAGTCTGATGTGTAGGAATATTGTGTTTCTGCGCTGTTTCATTGCTTGTAGTGCTCCGCAGTCGTGACTAGACTCGCGTCACTCGAACGCTAAGCATTAGCATTGCTGGTTCGGCAAACTCCCTGCGCGGGGGGCTTGCGTTGCGAAACAGTGGTGTGCTTAACGCGGCGATTTTGTCGTGACCACAGGGGGAGGTCTAGGATTCTCTCTTGCTGTAGATCTCGCGTCGGCACCAAGGAATGATATCCACTGACCATGGAGCGAAGGTGACTTCCCCGGCACTTAAATCGAATCGTCTTGCAACGGCCTATCGACGTTATCTCTCGACAGCAGACTCGGCTACGTTTGCTTGGGAGGTCGACGAACATTATTCGCAGTTAACGCTTCTGACACTCTTGAGACGCGGAGAGTCCGAGACTCGTCGTGCTGCGGCGCTTGCTCTGGGCATCTTGGGAAATCGACAGGCGATCTCATCGCTGGCTCGATCGCTGAAAGACACGGATCGTGGGGTTCGACTGTCGGCTGATGATTCATTTCGGGCAATTCTTCTTCGCGATTGTGCACCCGTACACCATCAGCATTTGCTTCGGGTGATGCATTTGAATGATGGCGGTGAGTATCAGGATGCGTTCAGCTTTGCGGAGGAGTTGGTCTCTTTCGCTCCTCGATTCGCCGAGGCTCAACACCAATTGGCAATTAGTTGGCATGGGATGGGAAACCACTTTCAAGCCGAAGGGGTTTACCGTGCCTGTCTGTGGTACTGCCGCTTCCACTTTCCGGCCTGGCAAGGTCTGGCACGGTGTCGGATCGAATTGGGGGATGACGCCGGGGCACTGATGGCTTTGCGTCGTGCGCTGGACATCTGCCCGGATTTGGAGTCCGTGCGACTGCAGATTCGGGCACTGCGCCGAAAGATGCGGCGAGCTGATTCCTAAGTCTGGGTACCGAAGGGGTACGCTCGGTGGAAAAAGCTGACGCGACGGGGGAATACGGGGAACTCCAATCGAGATAACACGCCCGGACTTGGACGCCGTCTTGGCCGTCCGCGTTCTCCTTCCCCCCAGTTCATTCCGCCGTTGGATGCGGGTGAGGTGAGTGTGTTTACGCTGTCACGCTAAACGCCGGTGCAATACCACGATGGGCAAGTCTGCCCCGATTGCGATTTATCCGTTTTGCCATCGGAGCAACAAGTGCCTTTCCGCTGAAGAGTCTCGGTGCGTCTGCGCTGAAGAATCTCGGTGCCTCTGCACTGTGACCACGCGGCAGAGTCGGTATTTGTTGACTCACGCTAACAAGTTAATTTTATTGGCATGAAAATGTGTTGCCCCTACTTGAGTGCCGTAATGACTCGTTAAGATTGGGGCCGATTGCCAATGGTGGCGGATTTTTTGCTAGGGCTTACAAAGGAAAGGTGATCTGTGGATCCGGACGAAATTCTCGTCGGCAGCTTGGCATTGGTGTTTTCGGCGTTGAGCTTTTCGATTGGGGTTGGCCCTTGGAGTGCCCCATATCGGCTGCGCACGTTTCAGGCCGTTGCAAAGCGTCATGGGAAAACCGCTGCAAGAGCCGTTTGGGTTTTGATATCCCTAGCTTTCTTGGTGATTGGGGTGGTTGTACTTTTCGGCCTCCGCCCCAGTTACGCAAAGCTGTCGGAAGGTCGCTATGGCGTTGGCAAAGACTGTCGGGATGCATCACTTGTGCTGGGAGATTCGAGCGTCTCACTTCCCCAATCAACCTGAATTCTGTGCAACGCACGTGGTGTGCGATGTGCGAGTGGTTGTTCCTCTCAAAAAAAAGGCGATCATCCCGTTGGGATAATCGCCATTATCTTGTCCTGTATGTTGGGATCACGTTGCTATTTGGATCACGTTCCAAGATTAGCTTCCTTGATCGCGGTCGCCATGACCTCAAGGGCTGCGTCCGTGTATCGCTCATACTCATTTTCGAAGTGTTTGAGTGCCGCTTCATCTGCAAAGAAGAACATGCGATTGTGGATTGGATCCAACACGCCAAACTCACGTTTGCCTTTGACAATTTTTCGCTCTTCAAAAAAGCGGACAACGTCAATTTCGTTGAGTACAGGCGTGAATGGTGCAGGATCAGCGAGGAATGAGCCCATCGCTTGTTGACTGGAAAAAAGATACAGCTTCCCAAGGTGGATGACGCCGTATTCTGACTTACCCTCGATCCACCGATTTTCATTAATCACGGTCACGGCACAGAAGCCTTGCATTGCCAAATCTGGTTTGGCAATAGCCGTGGGTGCTGGATTGCCTTGTGCTGGATTGCCTTGTGCTGGATTGCCTTGTGCTGTGACCGCCGTTGCTGTGGCCGCCGTTGCTGTGGCTTCCGTTGCTGTGGTTCCGGATTCCAGATTGTTGGTGGTGGGGGCTGCGGTCTCTGCACGTGATGGTAGAGATAGCTGCGTATTGGGTAATCCCAACGGTGGAGTGACCGGTGCTGCTTCGTAGGACGCGTTAAGATCCCCGGATCGCTCAGCGAATGCTCCCGTCGTGGTTTGGTTTGGCAGAGTCATGCTGGGACCACGCGAGCCAGCGAGGGTCGCTTGTACGCCGTTGTTCAGTCGGCTTCTCGAATTTTCTGAAAGGTCGTTGTTGGGACTGACGGGTAAAGTTGGGTCTGGTTGAGGAGTACTGGCTGGCGTCGCAGTTGGGCTAGAGTTCAGTGGTGCCGGCTCAACTTTCTCAGCGACTTGTGCGACGGGCTTCGAAGCGACACATTCTGTCAACATCGCGATGTATCGCTCTGATTGCTGAGGGCTGACCTTGTGTGCGAGGGTTTGCCCCTCAGTTGTCACGATGACGTCGGTTGGGAATTTTGTGACTTTAAACAGGCTGGCTAGCTTGGGGCTTTTTGTGGTATGTACCTTGAGGGCGACATAGTCGCGGCTGATGGCCTCACCTACATTGGGTTTTTTGAAAGCCCCAGCTTCGAGGCGATCGCACCAAATACAGTTGTCACTGTAGAAATGCAGCAGCAGCAATTTATTTTCTGCCGCAGCCTTCTGATGAGCGGTGCGTAGGTCTGATTCCCAAGAAATCTCTGCTCGGGCGACATGAGAAGTCATGAGCGAGACCGCGATCATGACCAATAGTTTGGGGGTTGCCGTGCGCATCAAACCTGCTTCCTGTCTTCGATTTAATGTAAAAACTGATGGCAATAGCGAGAAAATGGAACTCGCGCATGCTGTTGATCGGCCGCTTGGACTCTGCGGCTTGATGAGAACCTACGAATTAGGTCGACTTTGACGCTAGCGTGATCTTTCGGGACCCGCCCATTTTGGTGGGGTGGATCTTCACGAATCAGACTTGACATTGCGCCGGGAGGGCTTATATTTCAACGCAAGCTGAAGGCAGGCGAGTTTCACGACTCCGGTGCCTCTCCTAGGACGTCTTGATCGCGTCCCTCTGATGTGGCGACACCGCACCTGCGACCACCACACATCGCCAAGGATTTTGGCCAGCAAAATTCTTGGTGATTACG
>JBPCVE010000032.1:0-29665 GCA_051010795.1 Rubripirellula sp. | reverse complement strand
GGTAGCTAAGTAAGGATTGCAACGTGTTTGTAGCAGCGTCGACCGAGTGCTGGCCCGAAATGGAATTCGAAGAGGCCATCGAGGTTCTCACTGATCTTGAATTTGCGGCCGTTGAGATAGCGGTTCATGAATCGGGAACTCTTAAGCCAAGTCAGCTTTTGGGGGATCCTGATCGAGCGGTTCAGATATTGAGGCACACTCATCGCCTGGATATTTCCAGTTACAGCTTGGAATTGGGCAGTAAGGGCGATCAGCATTACGAGGACTTCAAGGAGTTCTGTCGGATTGCCAAGACAACCAAAGTTGTCAACGTGACCGTACCTTCGGGTGAGCATGGAACTCCATTCAACGAAGAAGTGGAGCATCTACAGCAACTCGTAACGATCGCTGAAACCGAGGGCATTCGCGTTGCCGTACGAAGTCAGTTGGGTTGTCTTAGTGAGGACCCTGATACTTTGATGGTTCTGTGCAACAACGTTGACGGTTTGGGGATCACGCTTGACCCCAGTGTTTACATTTGCGGCAGTGCCAATGGGAAAAACCTCGATAAAATTCTGAAGTTTGTTTGCAATGTGCACCTCCGCGACACGCGTCCCGACGCGTTTCAGGTCAGCGTTGGTCAGGGAGAGGTGGATTACGGTAAAATAGTCACGCAGCTTGAGCGAGACAAGTATGACCGTGGCTTGGTGGTTCACATGACTCCGTGCGATGAGATGGATCAGCGCGTTGAGTTGAGAAAACTGAGGCGTTTGCTTGAAACGTTGATGTAAGGCTTCAGCGAGTCATGGCACATGATTCGTATTCGGATGACGTGGCGGATGCATGCCGGTTTCTCGTACTGAAATTGATCGTATCAGGTCTCGCCTGTCTGACGGCACACCTTTGCCGCGGCCAAGGCTGGTGCCGGAATTGTCTTATGGACGGCATCGCGGTCCAGCACGCCCCCAGTCACGTATCGCTGCTGTGGCCGTGACGTTGTATCACTGCCCCAAACAGGGGTGGGTCATTCCGTTGACACTGAGACCGCTGAGCCTGCAACATCATGCAGGGCAAATCTGCTTACCCGGTGGACGTGTTGAAGCCGGCGAGACGATGTTTGAGGCGGCTTTCCGCGAGTTTCGGGAAGAGTTGGGCATCGAGCCAAAGGTCACTACCTTCTGTGGGCAGTTGTCACCCCAATACGTTTATGCCAGCGACAATCTGGTCCATCCGGTCGTGGCGGTGATTGAGCAACCTGGGCCGTGGAATCCTGATCCTGTGGAGGTCGCGCAGGTGATCACGTTGCCGTTGGGGCAACTGGAGAAAATGGTTCCTGAACCATCTTCGCAAAATGCGGACGGCTCTTTCTCTCGAAAAGTTCGCAAATCTCCCGATGCAAAGCGCCGCGGGAGCGAAGTAATCAAGCAACGCGCGGTCATGGCAGATTCAGGTGAGGTTGATCAGTTGCGTTTTCGAGCCCCTTCATTTAGCCATCAAGACCACCAGATTTGGGGAGCCACGGCATTGATTCTGGATCAATTGGCCCGAGTCTTGCACGATCAGAGGTGAGAACCGTGGCCTTTCTGCCATCGAGTCAGCCACCATCTGGCTGTGTGTGAGGCTGAATGACGCTTGTGAGGCATGTTACTGATCGCAGAAACTACATTTGGTTTAGCTGCTTTTGTTGACTGTGCGGTTTGCATCAAATTGACACCGCGGCCTCGGTTCCTACAATCTTGCAAGCCGGATGAGTGGTAGCTGTCGCTGTCACTTGACGCGTTGGCAGGTGGAAAAATGGCCTGAACGACGATTTACCAGTAAATGAAGGAAAGCAGACGATGGCTTCTGATGCCGTAAAAGAATTCACTGATGACAATTTCGACTCTGATGTGCTGCAGGCCGATGGGGCAGTCCTCGTTGACTTTTGGGCACCTTGGTGTGGCCCCTGCCGTCAAATTGCTCCCATGATCGACGAACTGGCCAGCGAAAATCCGTCCGTGAGTGTCGGCAAAGTGAATATCGATGATAACCCCGGCGTTGCACAACGCTTTGGAATCACCAGCATTCCTACCTTGCTGCTCTTCAAGGGCGGTGAGCCGGTGGAGAGTTTTGTGGGGGTTCGACCAAAAACCGCATTGCAGGAAGCAATCGACTCGGCTTCTGCCTGAGGTCGGATACGTGAGGGCAGGTGTTTGCAGTGGACGTGACCTGAACGGTGAGCACCCTGCGGTGCCTCCCGTAGGGGGCTGGCTGGCAGCAAAAGCAGTGCTCTCGGCATCGCCGTCGGTTAGCCCTGGCGATCGACGCTGCAAACTTTGGAACTGTGTCAACAGGCTGCCATAGGGCAGCCTGTTTTCGTAGCTACCCGTTACTCGGTTTCTAAAGACGAGAGTGGTAAGCCGACCGCCCACTTCTATTTAACTCTCGTAACAGGGACACTGGAAACCAGTGTCGCAGCGAGATCGGTTGCCTCCGGAACAGGCGTTACGGCGGATTCGTCGTAGCAGAGACAAAGGTTCGTTGGTGCACGAACACGGGTGTGACAGCGGCCTAGGGGCCAGACAAGACGTTTTGTTGCAAGTTTATCGAGAGAGACCAATTTGAATACGACAACGGTTCACAATATCGGCGAACGAAGTGTGGCAGCTTTCGAGCGAGCTCAAAAGCTGATGCCGGGAGGAGTCAATAGTCCCGCGCGAGCGTTTGGGGCAGTTGGTGGTACGCCTCTCTTCATCGAGCGTGCTGAGGGACCCTATCTGTTTGACATCGATGGCCGGCGATATCTGGATTATATCGGTTCATGGGGGCCGATGATTTTGGGACACGCTCATCCGGAAGTGATCGAAGCGATTACAAAGGCCGCGCAGCGAGGCACCAGTTACGGTGCTCCCACAGAAGCGGAGTCTGGCTTGGCAGAGCAAATCATTGAAGCTGTGGACAGCGTCGAGAAAGTGCGTCTGGTCAACAGCGGAACGGAAGCCACGATGAGTGCTATTCGCGTGGCCCGGGGCGCGACAGGGCGGGACAAAATCATCAAGTTCGCCGGTAACTATCATGGCCACGTTGACAGCTTGCTGGTCGCTGCGGGCAGTGCTGCTGCCACACTCGGCGTACCTGATTCACCGGGTGTCACTGCAGGTGCTGGCCAAGACACGATTGTGTTGTCCTACAACAATTGTGAGGAGATTGTTGCTGCCTTTGCTGAATACCCAGGGCAGATTGCAGCGGTCATCCTCGAGCCCGTTGTGGGCAATATGGGATGTGTTCCAGCGACTCCCGAGTTCATGGCATGCTTGCGAAGTGAAACCGAGAAAGATGGAGCGATCCTTATCTTTGATGAAGTGATGACCGGGTTTCGTCTGGCTTTCGGGGGAGCGCAGGAACGCTATGGAATTCGGCCTGATATGACCACGCTCGGAAAGATTGTGGGTGGAGGGATGCCACTGGGAGCCTACGGTGGCCGAGCAGACATCATGGATCAGGTGCTGCCAGCAGGAAAGGTTTTCCAGGCCGGAACCCTCAGTGGAAACCCGGTTGCTGTCGCCGCAGGCAGTGCAACGCTGCGACTGTTGCGTGATGATCCTCCCTACGAACAGTTGGAAGAAAGGGCCAAGCAATTGGCTGCAGGGCTAGATCGTGGAGCGACAGCAGCAGGAATCCCACATCAGGTGCAGCAGGTCGGAAGTATGATCACGCTGTTCTTCAATCCAGATCCGGTGCATGATTGGCAGGGTGCGGATCGTTGCGATCGCGAGGCGTTCGGACGCTACTTCTGGGGGCTGATCAACGAGGGTGTTTACATGCCCTGCAGCCAGTTCGAAGCTCTTTTCTTCAGTCGCTTGCACACCGAGGCAATGATTGATGAAACGATTGATGCGGCTGCAAAAGTGCTAAAAGCGATTGCTTGAGAAAAAACCGACTCACGTGGTGTTGTCGCAGCACACAAGAAGCAGGCCGCAGCAAGCAACGCGCCTGCTGGATCAGGTCGCGTTTGTCGTGCTGTCGCTGGATCTTCCCAGCCATGGTGGTTCAGCGTGGCTGAGCTTGGAGGCCGGGGGCAAACGCTTGTCAGGACGTGCTGGGGGTTCGGATCACCAGGTTCCGGATCTCGGTCATGTCTTCCATGGCAAACCGAATTCCCTCGCGGCCCAAGCCACTGTCTTTGACGCCACCATAGGGCATGTTGTCGACTCTCCAAGATGGAATGTCTCCAATCACGACGCCACCGACATCTAATTCATCCCACGCCTGCTGCATCTTGTAGAGGTCACGCGTGAAAATGCCGGCCTGCAAGCCGAACACACTGTCGTTGACATCACTCAATGCCTGATCAAAGGAGTGGAAGCGACTCAGCACCGCCACGGGGCCAAACGCCTCACCAGCACAAATTGGCTCATCTGCGGGGACTTGCTCCAACAGAGTCGCTTCCAGCATGGCACCCTGTCGCTGACCTCCGCAAAGAAGTTGACCTCCCGCGTCAATCGCCGACTTGATCCAGTTTTCAAGACGCTCCGCCTCGGATTCTGAAATCATGGGGCCAATGAACGTGCTCTCTTCCTTGGGGTCTCCTGCAATCAACTGCTTGGCAGCCGTGACCAACTTGTCCCGCAACGTGTCATAAATGCTGTCGTGAACCATGATGCGTTGGACTCCAATGCAACTTTGGCCAGACTGATAAAAAGCACCGATCACAAGTCGTCCAACTGCATCTTCCACGTCTGTGTCGTGATCAACGATACAGGCTGCGTTGCCACCGAGTTCCAGCACGACGGGTTTCTTGCCTGCTTTGGCCTTCAGGTTCCAGCCCACCTCGGGCGAGCCGGTAAAACTGAGAAGTTTCAGGCGGTCGTCCGTCGTAAACAGGTCCGCTCCATCGCGACTGCAAGGCAAGATCGAAAATGCACCGGCTGGAATGTCCGTTTCTGCCAGAATCTCTCCTATCATCAACGCACCAATCGGCGTGCGACTGGCTGGCTTGAGAACGAATGGGCAGCCCACCGCCAATGCGGGGGCGATTTTGTGGGCTGCCAGATTCAGTGGAAAGTTGAAGGGCGAGATGAACGAACAAGGACCAATGGGCACCCGTTGGAACATCCCCCGATAGCCCTTGGCACGCGGGGAAATCTCAAGATTCATGACCTCACCGCTGATCCGTACCGATTCCTCTGCAGCAATGCGGAACGTATCAATCAGTCGTGTCACTTCACCACACGCATCATTGATCGGTTTACCTGCCTCAATGCACAAAGACATCGCCAATTCATCGAATCGCTGCTCGAATCGCTTCACGCAGTGCTGCAAGATCGCTTGCCGTGCGTAAGGCGGCATTCGTCGCATCTCCTCGTTGGAGTCGGCTGCGGCCTGAATGCCCGCATCAATGGCCTCAGCATCTGCGATCGCAACACGGGTCGCAACTTCGCCTGTGTACTTGTCAGTGACGACCAAATCCTGGTTGGGGGCGAAGGCCTTTCCGCCCAAGTAGTAAGGGTAATTGGGTTTGAGCATCGCAGTGACTCCAATGAGGCGGCGTTTGGGAATTGTGATCCACGGTGTCCAACGATAAGCCGCCGACGATCAATCTTTCTTCGTCATCCTAAGCCTGGTTGACGTTTGTTCAATGCCCGCATTTTGGTGCTTCGGCAACAAAGGCATTCGGAAGCCGCTGCGGCGACGTTGGCTGACCACATGAACCACGCGTATTCAGATCCAAGCCTCCGCATCGCCAAAAGGTCCATCAGCACTTCGTGACCTGACGCGCAGTTGTGAAATCAGCCTTGCCTTGGTGCTCGATTCAGGACCAACGGCTTTGTGAGAATACTGGTAGCGAAGACTGCGTTGGCAGTCTGGCTTCGCAGTGGCGAGGCAGTGACCGTGTTCGAAACGGGCGGCGACGGGCGCAGATCGACATGCTTGACGGCCGCAATGGCTCAGGCGGTTATTCGCTGGCCGATCCAGGAACGCTGGCCGATCCAGAAATACTGTTGGATGAAGGGGTGAAGACTTCGCGAATTCGGATGCCAAATTTGTCACCGATCTTTACCGTTTCACCCGTCGCGATCGGTGATCCACCAGCCTCCAGCGTCAATGGTTGGTCGCAATGCACGTCAAACGTGAGCATCGCCCCCGGGACCAAGTTCACGATGTTTTCCAGCGATACACTCTTGCGAGCCAGCGTCACGCAGACGGGCGTCTTGATCGAAAGGACGGCGCGAGTGTAGTTGGTGTTCGTATTGACACTCATAAGGGCGTCTTACTTTTCTTAGCGGTTCTGGCAACTTAGGGCATTTAGAGTGGCCACTAACCACTATTATCGGCCCGAGGATGCTTAAAGCTTGCCCAGACTCCTCTAATCGGTACCAAAAACCCCGCAAAGGCAAGCATTTCCACAGCAAACCCCCCACTAGAGGGTATGGGGAGGCCAGTCGCGGGGATACATTGTGCCCTGCCTGAAGTGCGGGTTTATTTTTCACACACACTTCGGCAACGCATTTTGATAATCACTGTTCTTTTGAAATAGAAAGCTGCGAGATGTGCCTACTGGCTGTTCAGTACCGCTTGGTCCCCGAAAGTCCCATCCTTGTCGCAGCAAACCGCGAGGAGTACGTCGATCGGCCGAGTCTGCCTCCATCGATTCAATCCGGCAAACCCCGCGTACTTTGCGGGATTGATCAAAAAGCGGGTGGTTCTTGGTTGGGCGTTAATCAAAACGGCCTGTTTGTCGGTCTCTGCAACAGGGCAACCGCAACGCCGCTGTTCGGGCAACGCTCACGGGGTTTGCTAGCTTTGGACTTGCTTCGTTGCACGTCGGCTAGCCGTGCCTTGGAGAAGGCTGAGACAGAATTTGCGAAGACTCGCTATGACGGCTGCAACATTTTGATCGCCGATGCCAAGAATGGATACGCCATTCATGCGGACGAGCGTCAGGAGGTCGTTGAGCTTCAAGACGGTCTTAATATCATCGGCGCCCGCAACCTGAATGACCCTGACGACCAGCGTGTCCAGATGGCGAGACGACTGCTGACGCTACAAACGCTTGATTCTCCCGTCAAGTTCCTTGCGGTGGCCAGTAAAGTTTTCGCCAGAGCTCCTGTCGGGCCCGGACGTCCTAGCATGGTGGTCAGAAACGGCGACTATGGCACGGTCAGTAGCACGCTCATCGCTCTCGGGGTCAAACCGCGTGACGCGATTTATCAGTTCAGCAATGGTGCGCCTGACCAGTCCAAGTATGAGGACTTTTCGCCAATGCTGCGGGATATCCTCAGTCGCGGACTTCGTGAAGCTCGCACCAAGGCGAAAGCCCAGAGCTAGAAACTTGCCCTTGGCGGCTATCGGCCAGTAGAGTGAGGGTTGCGGTTCCGGCAGCAGCCCGTTTGTCCTTGAATCGGTCCAGACGCCCAGCTATGAATTAACGCAGATACGCTTTGCTTTTGTTCAGTGGTCGCGACTTGCGTGTGGACATCCCACCTTCTCAGGATGCGTCGCTGCGATGGTCCGTCTCAGCTAAGTTGCGATTTCAGATCTGGAGTTCGTTCTTTGAGTCGAGCGGGATCGATCGACGCGAGGCGTGGGGCAATCAATCTGAGGTTTCGTGGCATCGGTGGGTTCTTGTGTTGGCCGTGCGTGGTTGGCTTCTCCTGGATAGGAAACGGATCTGCTGGTGTCCCTGCTGCTGATACAGACATCGTTTCTGAACACGTAGCTGGCGACAGGATTGGGCTGTGTGCCGTTAACTTTCGTTCTGAATCTCGGATTCGTGG
The DNA here is from genome assembly GCA_051010795.1 of Rubripirellula sp. Lineage (GTDB taxonomy): Bacteria > Planctomycetota > Planctomycetia > Pirellulales > Pirellulaceae > Rubripirellula. The sequence continues at coordinate 21,929 of JBPCVE010000032.1, read as the reverse complement.
CATTCGTGACAGGCTTCGGCTCATTTGGATCGTGCGGCAAGTTTGCCCATCGCGATTTTGGCTTGTTGCTGGGAGGTTGTGTAGCATTTTCCAGCTAGATTGACCAATTGTGTCGGGATCAACGCTTGCATCTGACAGGTTTTCAGCCAATGTTGAACGAGTCATTGATTGGTGGTTCCAACGGGTACCGCGCACACTTCTTCTCTCGTCTTTTCTTCTGCCTGGATTCTGATGTCATCTGATGTAACACGCTCGATTGAGGGTTCACGTTGTTTGGTCACTGGGGGTGCCGGGTTCATCGGTTCTCATCTGGTCGACGGCTTGTTGGCCGCAGGTGGCACTGTCAGGGTGTTGGACAGCTTCAGCACGGGCTTTCGCCGTAATCTTGAGCATCTTGAGGCGGGGCAGATCGAGATCGTTGAGGGCGATGCATCTGACATCGAAGTTGCCAAGCAGGCCGTGGCCGACGTCGATTTGGTATTTCATGCTGCGGCGATGGCAAGCGTGCCGCGTAGCATGCGGGAACCGGATTTGTGTCATGCGTGGTGCACCACCAGTACGGTGAATTTGCTGCAGGCGGCAGCGGTCGCTGGTGTTCGTCGTTTGGTGCTAGCTTCGACGAGTGCAGCCTATGGGGATTCCACTTTTGTGTCCAAACGCGAGACTGATCCCTCGGCGCCCCTGTCGCCTTACGCAGCGGCTAAGTTGGCTGCTGAAGCTTATTGCCAGGCGTTTCAGCGTGGCTTTGACATTGAGACCGTCGTGCTTCGCTATTTCAATGTGTTTGGTCCCCGCCAGGACCCGCAAAGCGAATACAGCGCGGTGATTCCAAAATTTGTCTCGATGATTCTTTCGGGCGAACGTCCGGTCATTTACGGTGATGGACAGCAGTCACGCGATTTTGTCTTCGTCAAAGATGTGGTGCAGGCAAACCTGCTTGCGGCGATAGCGGCTGATGCTCCCGGCGGAATATTCAATATTGCACGCGGTGAACGAACCACCCTGCTGCAGTTGCTTACCAACCTGCGAGATATTCTTGGCGAGCACATTGAACCCATTCATGAACCACCTCGAGCCGGTGATGTGCGGGATTCACTTGCCGATATTTCCGAAGCCCGTAACCGACTGGATTTCGAGCCAGCAACGACGATCGCCGAGGGGCTTCGCCAAAGCGTTGAGTATTACCGCAGCATTGTCTGAACGCAGTAAGCATTGGCGGATGCTTCGTTCGCTTGCATCTGGGCTTGCGAAAGGCTGGCACGTTGGTCTGCTCATTCTTTTTGTGGCCCGTTCATTCCCATTTGGCTGGTCCGAGGCACGCCTTGTGCTTCGGGATCCCGAGCGCTACGGTGTTAAATCTTGGGTGGTGGGATTGGTTTGACTGAAGCAGGCAACGTCTTGTACGGCAGATGGTAGTCTGCGAACAGATCAGCCCCATAGCCACGCCGCATCTCCCACTTGGCACGTGCTGCCCAAGGTGAACCTGGGTGATTCTCGACGACAGCAGTAAACTGATCGTTTGCCCGATCGACGTACGGTTTGGCATCTTCGGTGCGGATTTTCTTGACGGTTCGAAGATCCCAATGAACCAGTCGCTTGTTGCCTTTCATGGGGACAGCCTGTTTGGGGCTTGCGATGAAGGCATCCAAGGCAACACCATATTCATAGATTCGGGCTTGGTAGGCGATCAGTTGGGCGAGAATCAAGTCATAATTGGCTTGCCATCGTGGATCAGGTTCCTGCTCCCGAAGATGCTGGCCGGCAAGCAGTGCCTGCTCGGCTTCTGCCATGTATCTCAGGTGCATCTTTGCCTTTTCCTGTTCACGCCTGGCTTGTTTGATGAAGTCCTGTGGTTTGAGCGAAAATGTAAGACGCATTTCGATCGCTTTTTTATTCGCTTCTGCATAGGGATTTAGATCTTGGATGACTTTCCAGATCAGGGAACGCAAGGGGAATTCACTGCGGTCTGTCAGCACTTCAATCTTGGCACGCAAGTCTGGTCGATATGGACGCAAGGCTTCCATGTCGTACTTCTCTTTGTAGCGGCCTACCAATTCAGACTCGGCACTCGGCAGCATGAAGAAAATACCATTGGTTTCCCGTGCCAGACGCGATTGTTCGTAGGGGCCAAAGCCACTGCCGAATGCATCACGACGGCGGTGAAAGCCATTGGTCTGCAACTGCTCGGGAAAAGCGGTTTCAGGTCCACGGTCCATTTGCAAATAATGATGCCGATTGGTCTGTGGGTGTCGCCAGTGAAGAAACGCGTAAGGCGAACCGAAGACTGATTCACGGCCCAATACATACACTTTGCAATTGGCGGCTTTGGCCACGTTGATTGCCTGTTCGATAAATCCGTCGTTGTTTTGTCGGTCACCACTCTCGTCGCTAACCAGCACGAGTGCCATCTTGCGGCCTCGCCGTGCCAGGTCGCGATAAATATTAATCGCACGTCCAACAGCAGAACTCATCAATTCTTTTCCAGTGGTATCCACTGGAATCTCGTCGATCGCTTTCCGAATCTCGTCGCGGTCAGCCGTTGGTTGATGAAGCGTGTGATCGATGAACATCTCACCGTAGCTTGTCACGGCAGTCATCAACGCGGTCTGCTTCGCCTTGTTCTCGGTGCGACCGACAATTCCTAGTTGTTCATAAACTGTTTCAATTCGGTCTCGGATTTCCTGTTGGTCGTCCTTCATGCTTTTGGACTGATCGAAACACCAGACTACCAGTACGGGACTTTCATCCAGCATCCAGACCAGTTCCTGAGATAAACGATCCAGAGCATTCTGGTAGCTGTCGACGATATCTCGGGCTTCTCCCTTCACCTCACCATCGGGAACTGCCTCAATCAAGGCAACCGAATCAGGGATGCCAATGGTGGGGGCGGCGATGCTCAGTTGGGAGGTATTGGCTTTGGCCATCAATGACTGATCAAGCGTGGGCAGGTTGGCAGCAGCTGACGCAGCGCTCACCGGCGCAGGCGCGGAGTTGAAGAGAGCCACGTTGTCGAGCACTACGTCGATTTCCGGATCCAGCTCAACCTCAACGGGAGGGTCCTCCACTTGATCAGGAGGGGGCACCACAACAAATCGAGCTTCCTCTTGTTCGATCTCCTCGTAAGTGATGACTGCCAGGAACAATAGAATTGCCGTATGGAACAGCAATGAAATGGTGGGTGGCATCATTCCGACCAATTGCTCACGGAACGTGAGTGGCTCATCGTGCCAGTCGTCTGCTTTGAGCTGCAGGCCGGGATTTTCGGTTGTCGTGTCTGCTTTACCAAATGGGACTTGGGAAGACATCAAGCGTTCTCGGGCTGTGGAAACGGCGTTCATCTCACGGATACCTCCATTGTAGCGGGGAGGTTCTGCGAAGAGATCTCGTTTTACGGTTTTCTGCGTTCCAATGCTGGGAAATCATGCCTGAGTTTGAAGTGGCGTGCCCCTGGAAAACCCACCGTCAACGCTGCTCATGAAGTAATTCCCCCCGCTGTGAGCTGTTTGCTACGCTTTCAGCGGTTGGCTACGCGTGGGGCGGTTGACTCGATCATTGGACAGAGACCGCGTGAATCTGCCACCACAGAGGCGGTTCTCGTTTTTGAAACTCTACCTGCGTTTGCCAAGGTCTCACCTTGTGATCTCAGTGGGATCTCAGTGTCAGGTGCCATTCAGGACGGTGGGAACAGGCGTTTCTGGTACTCGCTCAAGCCGTGAAGAGCGTGGTAGAGAACCCCGCATTCAAGATCTACATCGGAACATTGATCCAAGACGTCGCATAGACGACGAACACTGCGTTCTACCCAAGGTTCAGAGAGTGTTTGTGTTGGTGCCGCGATCGCAAGAAACTCAAGCACGTGCCCAGTACTGCCCAGTGTTTCACCCATGTCGCGAGTCCACCCTGGTCGATGAAGGTAAGCGACCGAGTAAGAGCCGTCAGGATTCTGGTTTTGTTTGGCTAGCTGAATCGCTCCTGTGATCAAGAGGTCTGCATCTGCCCAAACACCGGTGATGGGTTGTCCCTCTTCTCGGCGTTGATTCAATGCCATGGCCATGCCGATCAAGCGATGGGTGCCACCGCAAACACTGTCAGGCAAGCTTTGTTCCAGCTCTGATCCCAGTAGTGATTCAGTGGAATATTGGGATCCATCCCTACCCATCCAGCGATGGTTTGTTTTGCGATAGGAGGTCAAAGCGATCAGCGACCAACTGAACTCACGTTCCAAATTTCTGGGTACGTCAAACTCAGCCTGACGCATCCAGTCTTCCAAAGTGAATGTGTGTGTTTTGCCTTTGATCGGGGTGTCCAGCGGTAAACCTGATTGGGCGATCACTGCCAACCATTGATCACGGTGACCTTGGCCAATTTTGGTGGATGGCTGCATGGCCATTCGTAGGCCAGGACGTTTCTTTGTTCCAAATTTGTCCCCCGGTTCCGCTTCAAAACCACCAACGGCTTGACCAGAAAGCAAATACGCCAAGGCTGGTTGAGGGCCAGTCGGCGTTTGAAGTTCGAAGTCGGAGCCATAGGCGAGGATGCCGTGCAACACCTGCCACGCACCGTGGGTCGATGAGGAGAGGTCTCGTTGGCTCAGGTTTTGTTTGAGTGTTCGTGAAACCAATTCAGCTAGGGGTTCTGCTGCTGTGTTGCGATTGTCCGAGGAAGCTACTGAACCAGTGCCAGCAGTTTGCTGACCGAGCGGCTCAATCGGATCCGCGGTCGGTTCGGCTAACTGCTCGCTTGGCTCGGGATACCGAACACTCGTAGTGCTGCTCATTGGGCAACCCACCACGACGAGAATGGCAACGGCAGACGTTAGATGAAGAAGGTGACGCATGACGACTCTCAGCCTGCGTCGACAACCAAGTAATGTCAACTTGGCGATTCAAATTCCAGGCGATTTCTTCACTCTTTGCCTGATTGCACGCAGGCTGGGAAGGTCTTGGGGCATTGAGTTCACTGGAATGCCCCGCGTTTTTTGGATTCCTGCGTTCCCGATCGAATTCGGGGTTGCCCCGGCGGCGTGTTTGCCGCGGTTGCATCAGCACCATGACATGATGGCAAAGTAAGCGGGGAAAAGTACGCAGGGATATAAGTCATCAGGGATTTGGGCCATGGGCATCATGACCTGACAACGGGCATGCACCCCAAATCACTCGTTGTCGGTCGATTCCGAAGCAGGCTTTGCCGAGGTTTCGGATGAGTCGTCCTGGTCCGTTGCGTTCGAGTTGTCGCTCGATAGATCGGACGTAGCCGATTCCGTTTCTTCGTTACGGTGGTAGACACGGATTGCTGCTGGCAACGGATCCACTGCCAATTGTTTGGTCAGGTATCCTTTGGCTTTTGCCAAACGCAGGATCGAGATGACATCGCCGTAACCACCCCCGACTGACACGATCCCGCTGATGACGGAAGGCAACGAGTCAGAAACCGTTGCCCGTTTATCATCGGTGTTGACCTGAAAACGGCTGATTTTCAGTTTGCCGGGTTGTTCGAGATCCGGTTTCAGGATCAGACCATTTGGGCCTCGCAGAAATTGGCGGATGTTCAGATTGCCGGTATCACCGAACAGCACAATCTCAGGTGACTCACGAAGCGAAACAACGATGGCAGGTTCTGCGTTTGATGGGATCTGATACAGATAAAAAGATTGCAGTGCTCGCCCCCCCAATAGGCTCTTGCCTTCGACTCCTTGCCGACGGATGGCACAAAATGATCCGTATCGCGTTTCGATACTCACTTCGTTCATCAGTCGCTTGAGTGCATCGATGGCAAGTTGATGGTCCATGCCTTGCATAGCTAATAGCGAGGGATGGCGAAATGCAGCTGTATCTCGAATCGCTGTTTCCAATGCTCCGATGGCTTCCGTGCGGTCGAGATAGGCAAGTGACTCGGCAGCATAAAAACGTAGTTCGGGGTTGGTTGATGACAGAGCGTTGATCAGGATCGGAACAGCGCTTTCACCCATGGCTTCCAGTTGCAAAGCGGCGTCAGCGGCGGTCGCCGGATCGCTAAGTTGGTCGGCTAGGTTAGCCAGTCTTGTTTGTGTTGCGGATGATTCCGGAGCGGTGCTGATTGCCTGAATGACGGCCATCATGCGTGGAATGTTGTTGCGGTAACGCGGGTGCGTCTCCATCTCAAGAAAATCATCTTCTTTGGCTTTTGCGATTCCACGTCGCGTGGTTCCATCAAAGAAAAAAAATCGGCGATTGATCGCTGCGGCCAATGCGCTGGATGTTTTGGCATGCTGGTACTCCGGACGCAGTACAAGCCCCAGCTTGCGAGTGATCTGAATGCGACCGCCCGATAGAATTGTGCCTTCGATCTTGAGTGTGCCGTCCTCACCGGGCGTATAGCTGCTACGTGTCAGGACCGGCCCCGTGCCGAGCGCCATCACTTCGCTCTTGCGAATCTTGTTTTGCAGATATCGTTGTTGGCGGAGCCGGGTGTCCAGCAACCAGCCGTCGTTTAAATCAGAGACCACACTCTCGTTGGGGGCTTGCACAATCAAATCAACTGGGTCGTTACGCCGTGCGCCTGGTGGAATCGTCGCCTGAATTCTCACCAACGCAGTGTTATCGAGCTCTAGGAAGTGGTTGGGGTCTTTGATGTCACGCCGTTTCATCTCTTCCAAAAGTTCGTCGCGGAACTGAGACGGGTTTGCTGGTCCACCTGTGCTGGGAAGTCCGTTGACCACTCCAACGCCGATGACCTGAATGGGCTGTAATCCCTGAACCATGGTCGCTTCACGGATCAAATCTGGCAGTGCAGGTACCTTCATCAGTTCCTGAAGCTTTGTTTTGCTGTCCTTTTCTCCCTTGCCGGGCAGCAGGTTGCAGCCAACGGGCAATGCCAAGAGGAAAAGCAATGCTGTGCACCAAGCGAATTTGGCGACGGTCAATTGTGTGTGAATGAACTTGGGCATCCTGCCACGCATCCGTTTGTGATTTGGCTTCGAAGGGGGAAACATCTGCTTGAATTTGATTCATAGCTTGCAGCGACGACACGAGGCAAGGTCATCAGCCAGTTGCAATCATGCAGTAGTGTTCTTGTGAACACTGCCGCGTTTCGGGTTCCGCCTCTGTGGAGGGGGGGAGTGGAGGTTGTCATATCCGATCGGTGAGAAACGTCATGGTGAAATCTGAGCGATGGCAGGCCGAAGAAATGGGGGGATTGGGTAAGATCACCGTTCAGGGAGGCAAGCTTCTGTAAAAGACATTGAAAACCGCCAGATGGGAGCTCTTGACAGAAAATCAAGGACTGGGATACTTTCCCGCTTGCCCGCCTCCGGAATGAGGTTTAGCAGTATTTTCGGGTTGTGGTTGTGTTCGGCGTTGCCGGGCTTGGCTACCGAAGAGATGTCGGGCATACCTCGGCCTGTCTGCACGAGGTCCAGTTTTCCCTTATTTGTGTGGGTTTAACCCGCAACACACGATTTCCATGCCAACAATCAATCAACTCGTCCGCAAGCGACGCAAACTGAAAAAGAGCCAGAGCAAGTCTCCTGTGCTTGAAAAATGCCCTCAAAAGCAGGGTGTCTGTTTGCAAGTTAGGACGATGACCCCCAAGAAGCCGAACTCTGCTCTGCGAAAGATCTCGCGTGTTCGTCTTAGCAACGGCAAGGAAGTTACGGTCTACATTCCCGGTGAAGGCCACAACCTTCAGGAGCACTCGATCGTGCTTGTTCGGGGCGGTCGTGTCCGTGACTTGCCTGGTGTTCGATACCAGGTTGTCCGTGGCTCGCGTGACGCCCTCGGGGTAGAAGGCCGAAAGCAATCACGCAGTCGCTACGGTGCGAAGAAGTAATCTCGTCGCAACGAGAACAGTATTCCCGAATAACAGCAATCCAGCCATTACAGTCGAAGTTTAAGAATGGGACGAATCACAGCCAGCCGCACCCAACTCAAGGGTGATCCGCGGCACAACTCGTTACTCGCCGGAAAGTTCATCAACTGTTTGATGCTTGATGGCAAGAAGACCACTGCTCAACGCGTCTTTTATGATGCTCTTGAGGAGATTGGTCGTCGCAACGAGATCGCTGATCAGACGCCGATCGAAGTATTCGAGATGGCAGTCGAGAATGTGAAGCCATATATCGAAGTCCGAAGCAAGCGTGTTGGTGGTGCCAGCTACCAGGTGCCAATGCAGGTGAATCGCGCACGTCAGCAAAGCTTGGCTCTGCGGTGGTTGCTCGGTGCCGTTCGAGATAAGAAGGGTCGTCCCATGCATCTGAAGCTTGCCGATGAGTTGTTGGCAGCTTGCAAGAAGGAAGGCGTTGCATACACCAAGCGTGAGAACACGCATCGCATGGCTGATGCCAACAAGGCGTTTGCTCACTTCGCTTGGTAAGTCGAGTCAAAATCAAACACAAATCACCGCGATACGGCTATTGGCCGTGTCGCGGTTTTTTTTGCGCAGCGTTACGCTAGTGGTCGGTGTTACGCTAGTGGCCGGTGTTACGCTAGAGTCCATGAGGCCGCCTTGAGAGTGATTCGCCGTTGGCCAATCCGCTGGAGACGGTGGTGTTGTGATTGCGGGTGAGCGTCGGATTACGTGTTACCTCCGTTGCATGTATTTTCGATAGCCTCGGTGGCTGTTTTGCAATACTATCCTGCCTTGCCGCCCGACCAACGCGGGGGGTGGTTCCGGGCAACTGTTTGTCTGGTGCATTTTCAATGAGTTTTCAGCCATTGCCCGAGTGCTGTAGCTGTCGGGCGAATGAACCCATCTGTCCGGCTCCCGAATCGCTCAATCCCTGAATCGTTTTCATGACTTTTGACATCTCCAAGCTTCGCAATATTGGCATCATCGCGCACATCGATGCTGGGAAAACGACCGTGACCGAGCGGATGCTCTTTCTCAGCGGTGCCAAGCACCGTGTGGGGCGTGTGGATCACGGCACGACGGATACTGACGATGATCCGGAGGAACAGGAACGCGGGATCACCATTTTCAGTGCATGCGTGAAATACGGGTGGAAGGACTATAACATCAACCTGCTCGATACTCCGGGGCACGTTGATTTTACGGCCGAGGTTGAGCGTTGTTTGCGCGTGCTAGATGGAGCGGTGGTCGTGTTTTCAGCCCGTGAGGGTGTCGAGGCGCAAAGTGAAACCGTTTGGCGGCAGGCTGACAGGTACAAGGTTCCTAGAATCGTCTTCATTAACAAGATGGATCGGGAAGGCGCCGATTTTGAAACGGTGTTCAACGACATTGAGCCGCGTTTGGGGGGGTGTCCTCTCGCCGTCGAATTGCCGGTGGGGCAAGGACCTGCACACGTCGCGGATCCCTTTCGTGGCGTGATTGATCTGGTTGATATGAAGATGCTTGAGTTTGACCCTGAGACCGAAGGCAAAGAGGTCAAGGAAACTGAGATTCCTGAAGACCAGATGGATGAAGCGCTGTTTTGGCGCGAGCAGATGCTGGAAAAGGTTTACGATCTCAGTGAAGAGGCCGCCAACCTGGCGATGGAAGAGAAAGAAGTGCCTCGCGATCTGATCATCGACGCATTGCGGCAGGGTTGCATCGATCGGGTGATTCAGCCAGTTCTTTGTGGTTCCGCGTTACATGGCATTGGTGTGCAGCCTCTGATGACCGCTGTTGGAAACTTTTTGCCAAGTCCACTGGATCGTCCACCTGTGGAAGGGGTCGACCCAAAAAATACTGACAAGGTTCTAATCCGGAATCCCAAGTCGAAAGATCCCTTTTGCGGACTCGTATTCAAGATTCTGCCAGCCAAGACGGGAGACAATTACTGGATTCGTGTTTACAGCGGCCAGCTGAAACAGAACTCCAGAGTGCAGTGCCCCAATCGAAGTAAGAAGGAAAATATCGCGCAGTTGTGGCAAATTCATGCCACTAAAAAAGATCGTGATGGCCAGATTGATTCGGTCGAGGCAGGAGATATTTGTTGTGTGATTGGTCCTCGCTTTGCCATCACTGGTGACACTGTTTGTGACACGCGCGAAATGATTGAGCTGCCCAGCATCAACTTCGCTGATACAGTGATTTCGATGGCAATCGAGTCGGAAAGCACGAGTGACAAGAAAAAGCTCGAGGAAACTTTGGACATGCTGCGGCGTCAGGATCCTACGTTTCGTGCGGTTGAGAATGAAGAGACTGGTCAAACCTTGATCAGTGGGATGGGTGAGTTGCACCTTGAAGTGATTCAGCATCGCTTGACCAGAGACTTCGGTCTCAATGTCAAGTTCTACAAGCCTCGCGTGAACTACCGCGAAACCGTCGCCGAAAAAGCAGATGTAATTGGGCAGTGCAATCGGCAAATTGGGTCAACGCAAATGTTCGCCCGGCTCAACGTCAGCGTCTCACCGCTCGAGGATGTTTCGGCACCTGTGTTGGTATTCGATCGTTTGCCGCCTGAGGTGGGGTTGCCCAATGCGATCAGGCAGGCGGCCATGGACGAAATTCGCGAGCGGGCTGCCGGAGGTGGGTTACTGGCTGGGTTTCCACTGTCGGGAGTTCGTATCGATGTGACCGATGCGGAAATGCAGGAGGAGGGAAGCGATGAAGTTGCGTTTCGAATCGCCGCGGGAGACGCGTTTGATCGAGGCATGGAAAAAGCGGGGCTGGTTCTGCTGGAGCCGGTCATGAAGGTCGAGGTCACGACCCCCGGTGATTACATGGGCGAGCTGGTTGGGGACCTGCAGCAGCGTCGGGCAATCATCGCCGCGACCGAAACCCGCGGAACCATGACGGTCATCATTGCGCATGCCCCACTCAAGGAACTATTTGGGTATTCCGGCGCTGTTCGCAGTTTGAGTCAGGGGCGGGCTGCTGGCAGCATGGAACCACTCAGCTACCAGCCTGCACCCAAAGAAGATGCCGAAAGTTTCATGTTCTAGGCCCGCTGGCAGCCGCGGTTTTTGCATCGAATTTATGAAGAGGCTGATTTGCGGCGCATCCCTGGCCATTTCAGGCAAGTGCTTCACTGCCCTGTGAAACACCAACGCTGGAAAATCACTGCGGTTTTTACCTCCATGCCGTCTCCGTTGGCACGGTCAGGCGTAGCCAAAGCTAGCGGTTTGGTGCTCGGCGGCACTTCTCCCTTCCGTTGCGGACTTTTGCTGGCTTTGACGCGATGGTATTTGTCCGCCACTCACCGGTCTGCCGGCTTGGTAGACTATTGTGAAAACGCCGTTGCTCCATTTTTGCCGCTCTCCTACTATCCCACTAGGTGCAGGAGTAGGTGAGGTGCTATGGCTCTCCCCGTTTTCGCCCATTATTCAAGCTTCATCGAAACAAACCTACTGGGATTTCATCATGGTCAGGCGTTCGCATCAGTTTTCAGAATCCAGAGATACCGGGGGTCAACCGGTGATTTGCGGCAAAAGCCGTTACGCGGGCCTCTTTCGTGACGCACTGCTTGGCTATATGGCAGTAATGGTGATGGTGGTCTCTCCCGTGCCTGCTTTGGCTCAGGCGGCCGAGCAAGCCCCGGTGCAACTGATCAAGCCGGCGGGGAACGATCGCATCGTTGCTCGTTTGATTGCCCAGTTGATGCCAAAAAATCACATCTCTGCCCAAGGTTTGGATGACACCATCAGTAAGCGTGCCTTGGCGCTGTTCACGAAGTCTCTTGATCCACTCAAGCTGTACTTCTATCAAAGTGATGTCGATGAATTTAATCGAGATGCCAGCCGAATTGATGACATGGTTCAGCAGGGTGACCTTTCGCTCGCTTACAAAATCTTCGGGCGATTCATTCAGCGTGTTGATGAGCGAGTAGCTGTTGCTCAAGAGTTGCTTAATGGCGATTTTGATTTCACAAAAGACGAAGCCATCATTATCGACCCGGATGTGGCCATGTACGCCAAGACACCAGCCGCTGCGAAAGATCGCTGGCGTCGCCAAATCAAGTATGCTTTGCTCGATTTAAAAGATGAGGGCAAAGTTGGTGAAGAGGCTGTCGATACACTTCGTCGCCGCTATGGGCGCTACGCAAGACGCTGGAAGAAAACCGATAGCGATGATCTGCTTGAGATGTTTCTGACTTCGGTCACCAATGGATATGATCCGCACTCAACCTACATGTCGCCGTCGACACTCGAGGACTTCCAGATTCAAATGAGTCTGAACCTTGATGGAATCGGGGCACAGCTTCGCGAGAAAGATGGCAACACTGTGGTGTCGCGAGTCATTCCCGGTGGTGCTGCTGCCAAGCACGGCAAGCTCAAGTCAGATGATGTGATCGTGACCGTCGGTCAGGGCAAATCGGGTGAATCGGTTGATATCGTTGAAATGCCACTTTCCGATGTTGTTGATCTGATCCGCGGTAAAGCGGGCAGCACGGTACGCCTTGGTGTGAAGCCGGGGGGCGTTGGGAATGTGGAAGAGTACAAAATCGTCCGTGCAACCATCGCTCTCGAAGAGTCGGCTGCTCGTGGTGAGATCATCAACCATAAGAATCCTGATGGTGGCAAAGAACTGAAAATTGGGTATATCAATCTTCCCAGTTTCTACTTGGACATGGATGCAGCACGAAGGGATGAGAAAAACTTCCGTAGCAGCACCCGAGACGTAAGACGCATCCTCGATGACTTCAAGGGCAAAGGCGTTGATGGGATTGTGCTCGATCTCAGTAAGAATGGAGGCGGCAGTCTCACCGAAGCCATCAATTTGACTGGTCTGTTCATCGACAGTGGTCCCGTCGTTCAGGTGAAGAATTCAGATGGCTCTGTGCAGGCTTATGCAGATGAAGATAGCGGTACTGCATGGAATGGACCTCTAGCTGTTTTGACCAGCAAGTTCAGTGCAAGTGCCAGCGAAATTTTCGCCGGTGCCATTCAGGACTACAAGCGAGGTCTCGTCATCGGTGATCCTGCGACTCATGGAAAAGGTACTGTCCAGACACTGATGAATCTGGGGCAGCGATTGTTCGGTAACAATCGACAGAACTACGGTGCCTTGAAGGTCACTTTGCAACAGTTCTATCTGCCAGATGGCCAGAGCACTCAGCTCAAAGGTGTTTTGTCAGATGTCATCCTGCCAAGTCTTACAGCCAAAATGGATGTCGGTGAGGGTGATCTGAAATATGCTCTGGAGCACGACACTGTTCCTGTTGCTCGACACAACCTTTACAGCATGGTTCCAGCTGACTTGGTCAACAAGTTGCGTAAAAAATCAGCTAAGCGTGTCGAAGAGGACGAGGACTTTGCTGATCTGCTGAGACGTGTCGAAATCTATGTGGATCAAAAAGATCAGGAAACGATCTCTCTTGAAGAGGAGTCCTTCCTGGCAAGACGCAAAGAGCTTGATTCCCAAAAAGAGGAAGAGGACGAGCTGGAGCAGCAGATCGAAGACGCTGTGATTTTCCGAGAGAATTACTACAACAGTGAAGTAATGAACATTGTTGCAGATTACATCGACGGTCTCCGCAAGGAGAATTTGGCCAAGGCAAACTGATTGTTGCTACGGTCCGTCTGACTTGTTTAAACCCCAGTTGCCGCTGATCACGCGGTTGCTGGGGTTTTTTGTGGATCTGTTGCTGCACGGTCGGGTTGTGATGCTGGAACACAGGGGCATGTCAATGCCAAGGCAGCTTTCTGCCCGTTGGTCGGCTCCATGTCTGATTTTCCGCGCTGCAATGTGTCCCGTGTTGGTTAGTTTCCTGCTGCGTCCTGCGTGACCAGCCAACGATTGGCGTTGATCAGTTGGGCAGGATAGAGTTCAGGAGAATTGTGTCCGGAGAGAACGGTTTTGAGCGCGTTCTGTTTGCCTTCACCGGCCACCATGAACCAGATTTGTCGAGCTGAATTGATCGCTGGCGCGGTGAGCGTGTAACGGTAGCAGTTGAGCTTTTTGACCCAGTTCTCGACAAACCAACGCTCGCGTTCCTGTAGAGCTTTTGTTTCGGGAAACAGCGATGCTGTGTGTGCATCATCTCCCAAGCCTTGTAAAGCCAAATCCCAGATCGGAAAGTTGGCTTCAACAAAATGCTGACGCAGAATCTGTTCGTATTGCTTGGCAGCTTCTACCGGAGCTTCGACGTCGACTGGCACTTCATGAATGTTGGAGCGTGGGATGTCGACTCGGTCCAGTAACGCCTCATGAACCATGCGGGCGTTACTGTCTGAGTGGTCCAACGGAACATTACGTTCGTCACCCCAGAACCAGTGGATTTTGGTCCAGTCAAGTTTGCGTTCGGCAATCAGCTCGTAGATCCGTTTCGGCGTCGAACCACCGGAAAGTGCGACGCGGAATATCCCGTTCGACTCGATGCTTGTGTTGGCAAGATCGCAAAAAGCCTGAGTGGTTGCTTCATGCAGCTGGCTTAGTTCGTCAAAGATTTCCATTTCACATCTTGGTTCGAGTAGCGAGTAGGAGAATTAACGGAATGATTCCTGATCCGTCGGGAAATCACCCGCTTCAATTGATTTTCGATAGGCGACCGCGGCATCGCGTATTGTTGTTCTGACATCAGAGAATTGGCGAACGAAACTTGGTAGGTAGCCAGAGTTAAAACCAATCATGTCATGGGTAACAAGGACTTGTCCCGTCATGTGGGGGCCAGCTCCGATTCCGATGGTTGGAACTTTGACGGCTTCCGTGATCGCTTGTCCAACATCACTGGGGACACATTCGACCAGTACGGCAAAGGCGCCGGCTTGCTCGGCAGCCTTCGCATCTTCGATCAGTGTCGGCATGTTCCGTTGGACCCTGTACCCGCCCTCAACATGGATGTTTTGGGGACGCAGTCCGACATGGGCCATGACGGGGATTCCGGCAGTGACAATGGTTTCGATTCGCTTGGCTTGCTCGGCGCCGCCTTCAAGTTTGACCGCGTGGCAGGTGGACTCTTTCAGCACGCGGGCCCCAGCTTCGACGCTCCGCATGATCTCAAGTTGACCTTCAGGAAAAGGTAAATCCACGACCACCATGGACCGTTTGGCGGCACGGCCCACCATCTTGGCATGATAGATCATGTCATCCATGGTGACTGGCAGTGTTGTGTCGTGCCCTTGGACCACCATCGCCAACGAATCGCCCACCAGCAGAATGTCGATTCCCGCTTCATCCAGCACCTCGGCAGTGGGATAGTCATAGGCTGTCAACATGGAGATATTGCCGCCGTCTTTGCGGATTTTTTGCAAACTACGCGTTGTGATACGTGAGGGCGGGTTTTCGGAAGTCGATGCGGCCATGGGATGATCCGGCGATCTTGATGCGGACGACGATTTGCCGTTTTGGGGTTTACTGGTCTGCAGCTACAATGGAACAACCTAACCCTACACTAACGGGCGTCTACCCGCCTGCCCGCCGACGAACTGAATTGTGAGCAAGTAAATGTTGAATCAAGCCCGATTTTTCCATTGCCAAGGGAACTTTCCTGCCGGAGCGGTGGCTGCAATCCTCGGGTTGGTCTTCGCCCTGTGGCTTGTTCCGGTTGGTCGTCAGGTCATGGCAGATGATCCACCGGGGTTTGTCTTCAAGGGTGCGAATCAGAATCTGAACATTGAGCTTGAAGGCAAACTTGCCGGATTCAAGCAGGGCATGTTGCTGGTCACTCGCCAAGATGGTGTTGAGGTTACTGTAAAGCCACCTGAGGATGCTTTGGGTTTCGATTTTCAAGCACCGATCGACGTCAGCTTTCTGCAACGCGGAATGATGGTCCGCTTCAACGGTAATTTCAACAAGGCCGGTGTTCCCACCGACCCTATCGACGAGCTTACTGCGTTTTTGCCCCTGACTGAAAAACTGGCCAAGAAAAAATCAGATGAGTTCGTGCCTGGTGTTTATCCTGGTGATAAAAAATCCAATCTTCCAGATGGCGTTTCAAATTACAAGGTCGTCGGGAAATTGATGGGATGGGATGCCACTGGGCTGGTTGCTGTTCAAGCTGGTAGGCGGCCATTGCGGGTCCAACTCGCTGAAAAAGCAACGATGAATCTACGCTTGAATCAACTCAACCTCGCACAGCAAGGGGATGCGGTAACGATCGAGGGTACCTACCGTCTGCCGGATGACACCAAGGTGGTCGCCAAGACAATCTCAGTCACGACGGACCGCGTGCAAACCGGTGCCGCTGGCAGCACGCCGGCAAACGGTCGGTCCAATCGCGGAAAACAGAGAGCCGACGACGCTAAGACGGGTGATCAGGAATAATTGTGGCGAGTGACTGTATCCATCGGTGGACGGAAGCTTGCTGCCGGCTAAATCCGTGTGGCATCCAAGTCCATGTGTCGACTGAAAGGTGTCTGTTTCTGTCAGAAAGAGGGTCTCGGTCAACTCGCTTGCAGCATGGGGAAAAGTGTCGTCTCGTGCACGTTTTCGCTTCATGGGGTGAGCGTTTGTCCTCTTTTTTCATGGAAACCGAGGACTTGCTTCGTCAGGTGACTGGGCGAACGGAGTAGTTGCTGCGTAGCATGTAGCGATGGCAGAGACGTAGCGTTTTGTCATGTCATGCCAAAGTAGCTTTTCGGCAAAGACCACCATGGAAAGTGGACTTCGGTGAATCGACCTGCTGGCATAACCGCAACTGACGCGGTTGCTGGAAGAGGCACCACGTGCGGGGAAGCGATCACATCAGTGCTGCTGGCAATGCTGCAGCGGTCCGTACTGGAGACGCGGTCGTATTCAAAGCATGGCAATACTGGAAGACTATCCGTATTCACTCTTGAACAAGTTCATTGAAAATGAAAACAACACACCTGAAATCTCGCTTGATGTTGACCGCTTTGATGTGTTGCGCTGTTGGAGCGTCGGCTTTGCTCCCGCAGGCGGCATCTGCCAAAGATTTGGGTATCGGTTCCAAGGCTCCTGCCTTGAATATTGAGCATTGGGTGCAGGACGGGAACGGCTTTTTTAAACCGGTTACAGAATTTGAAAAAGATAAGGTGTATGTGGTTGAGTTCTGGGCGACTTGGTGCGGACCTTGTATTCAAAGCATGCCTCATCTGGCCGACTTGCAAAATAAGTATCGAGGCAATGGAGTTCAGATTATCAGTGTGTCCGATGAGTCCCTTGATGAGGTCAAGGATCTGCTTGGGAAGAAGAACGAGGATGTTGGGAAAACCTTCGCTGAAGTGACTGCCGCTTACTCCCTGACAACGGATCCTGATCGTTCGGTCTACGAAGACTACATGACTGCCGCGAAACAACAGGGAATTCCAACAGCATTTGTCGTAGGGAAGACTGGGCTTGTGGAATGGATTGGCCACCCTATGGACATGGATGGACCGCTTGCTGCCGTCGTTGATGGGAAATGGGATCGGGAAGCATTTGCATCAGAGATGGTTGCGCAGCAGAAAATGCAGGAGAGCATGCAGCGACTTTCGATGTTGGCATCTACAGGAAAGTTCGCCGAAGCAATTGCCTTGGCTGAGTCGCAAGGAAAGGAAGCGACGACCGATGCCAGCAAGCAGCGGTGGATGGAAATCAAGTACAGCTTGAAACTTTCAGCTGGCTTGTTGGATGATGATTCGCTCGCTTTCTTCCGCAACAGAATCAAAGTCCTCAAAAGTGATCCCCTCGCCATGGCAAGATTCGGTTACTCGCTCTACGGTCAGGCACAGCAGGGAGTCGACATCAAGCCACTGCTTGCGGATCTGATGGCCGCCATGGAGGAGGTTGCCAAGGATGCAGATCCACAAATGAAACCCTTGATGTTTAATACCTTGGCAATGCTGGCCAGTGAATCAGGTGATCTCAAGAAAGCGATCGATGCACAGCAGGCAGCGATCGATGCAACGGATGACGAACGGCAAAAGAAACGCCTGATGGTCATGTTGGATGAAATCAAGCAAAAAGCCGCTGCTGGCGGTGCAGGCAACGCGACTCAAAAGTAAGGTTGTCCATTTCGATCTTTGGCTGTTGTCCTGTGCCTTTTTGGGGCGTGATGACGGTCTGAGGACACGAACTTGGTGTCGTACGCCTCCCGAAGCGAAGTTATTCGGGGGGCGTATCAATTGCTATATCAAAACGACGCCAGCACAGGGTTGCCGCAGCTAATCCCAAAAATGCTGCCATCCACGATGCGGTGATCGAGCCTGAGATGTAGCGGGCTGATGCGTAAGGTTCGGGAATAAGATTTCGGCAGAGTGTTGCCCATAGCACCAACAGGAAGAGGGGCATCACGAGGACGGTTCCCTTCCCCAGAAAAGTAAGTTTCGTACGCAGCATCATTGCGATGCCTTCATTGTGCTGGTGGTGGGGGTAAGCGAGGAACAATGCGTTTTCAGCCGCGAAAGTCAAAATGGCGAGCGCAAGCAGCATGCTTGTCCACAAAATGAATTGGTCCCAGCCCGGATGGATCACCAACGCTGCGATTGTTATTGTTGTCAGCTGAAATGTCCAAGTGATCAGAATTGGCAGGGCCAGTTGGCCCACGATCAGCGAAAATGGTTTGACCGGTAACGACCGTAGTAGTACCTGCGTTTCAAATCGCGTCGAAAGTCGATGCGTAATGCGGGTGGAGCCAGCAGGATTGTGCATAAGGCAATCCCACCCACCACGTAAAACCACTGCTCGGTGATCCTGCCCATGAACAGAGGAGATAAGCAAAGAACTGTCGGCAGCAGCAGACTGATTGCAATCTTGTAGCGGTAGTGCCGAACGCTGATCGCCTGCCTGTAAACCAGATTCACTGCATCGCGAGCAATCCATGGAGTGCAGCATTCAATCGCACTCTGCAGCCGGTTGCCGCGTAATCCGATGTAGCTTAGTGATTGTGATTCCCGTGTTTCGTATCGGCCTTCTGACAGTCGCGTTGCTTCTCGCTTTTGTTCCTGTCGAAGGCTCCAGCGATCTGCTTTGACCAACAGAAGGAGTGAAAGGGGGAAAATGCCCAGAGCGGCAAGCAGTTGCAGAGCGATTTACCGCTGTAAGCTTGCCGAAACGGTCACGTAAGCTGACGCAATCCATGGTGTTGATAGGAATTGAATCATCGGTGTCGATGCGATTTCTCCCAGCCCTCGTAGGCTGTTGATGACGTAAAACCACATGGGAGAACCTAGAGGGGTCAACGAGTGCACGCAGGCGAGCAGCTGAATCAGAAGTGCCACGGCCGTCGACGTTGTGATCAAGCGAAACCAGCCACGCTGTTTGGCACTCATGCCACTCACCAAACGACCGAACGTCAGGCGAATCATTTCCAAAAGCATGAGAGAGGTGAAGGTTCCAATGACCAACAAGAGCGGATACTTTACATCCCTTGCCAGCAGGATAGATAACATCATTGTTTTCAATGCTGCTGGCAGTATCAGATTCCCAGCGTGGTATATCGCAAGTGATGAGCGGCAAAGAGGGGAGTTGCCAAGCCAAAGAGTTTCAGCATGGGACAGTTCCAGATCCACTCGTGTGTTGGACCAAGCACATTTGACTAAGTGGTACATCATGTAAAGCACCATGCCACCGGAAAGCCAGAATCGCAAATGCATTGGATCGGTGGCGGCACGTGCAGAGAGGATAAAGATCCCGTTCATGATGTAAAATGAAAAGAACAGCAGCACCAGTGAAGTTGCGATGAGGCGGCGAGGCGAGCGAAGACGCTGCAGAAAACGCTGCAGAAAACGCTCCGCACGAAAACTGATTCTTCTGGCAGCCAACCATGCCAATTGGCGGTGGATGTACAGCGAGTCCCACATGGGCTCCAGCGAGGGCTGCGATTCCGCACTGTCACCATGAAGCCACTTGTATCTGGATCGGTCGGACGATCAACAAGACGATGAACCCATCTGGTGAGTGAATTCACGAAACAGCCTCGGTCACACCGTGGGAGGTGGCTGGACTGCTATCTTCCTTTTCGAGTTGCGGGAGGACCGTTGTATGGATGAGGGGTGACCCTGTTGGAGCATGAGTGGGGGCAGTGGGATGCGTGGCTGCAAAGTAAGCGTCCTCGAGTGTCTTTGCATGAGGGAACTGGTCACGCAAGGTCTTGGTGTCACCAAAGTATTGGCCGCTACCGTTTTGCATCACGAGCAGGTGGCTGCAAACAGGAGCAATCATCGCCAGCAGATGGCTGCTAATGATAATTGTTGCACCTGCTGCTCGTACGCTGACTGAGTCTAGTAAGGTACGAATGGCTGGCGGGTCCAGGCCGGTCAAGGGCTCGTCCAGCAGGATGACCGAAGGCGAATAGAGATAGGCACAACAGACGGCTAGCTTTTGACGCATTCCGCGTGACAGGGTGGTGGCGCCAGCTTTGTATTGGTCCAGAAGTTCGAATTGCCGAAGCAATTCAATTGCTTTTCATGGTGATCAGGAACGCGATAAAGGCGTCCGATGAATTCCAGATGCTCGCCGACACTCAAGTCATCAAACAGAGGTGGATCATCAGTGACATGGGCAAGACGGGTTTTTAGCGTCTTCAGATTGGTCTGAACGCAGCAGCCAGCGACTTTTAGTGATCCGGAGGTCGCCGAGATCAGACCTGAAAGACAACGCATGGTGGTGGTCTTTCCCGCCCCGTTGGGACCGATTAGACCGCAGATTTGGCCCGCGCCAATTGAGAAACTGATACCATCGACCGCCAAATAGCTGTCATACAGTTTCCGAAGACCTTCGACTTCAATCATTTGCAAAGTCCTGCATCCAAAATTTCCGCAGAGTTACACCACGGTCAAATGTAGCTCACATTCCGCCCTCAGGCAGGGGAAACCCGGGTTTACGTCCAACCTAAAGTGCACGAGGATGCCACCCCCGCAATTCACGGGAATTGGCGTCGTTCCGTGAGTCTGATTTCTCGATTCGCGGCATTTCCACTTCAGAAGCACAACATGCCGGACTCTGAGCATCCACGGAAGCACACGGAGGATCCCGATCGGGACCTGATCGGTGGGGAGGTGCCAATGTCGGGTGGTGGGGAACTGCCGCCGGTATCCGGCAGCCCGGTGGATGAGACAGGAGATGATGGAGCTGCTTGGGCACCGCTAAGAGTGCCCATTTTTAGAGCGTTCTGGATCGCATCCCTGATATCCAATCTGGGTACCTGGATCCACGAAGTAGGGGCAGGTTGGTTGATGACTAGTCTTGATCCTGATCCGCAAATGGTTTCGGCGGTTCGTATTGCGATGTCCGGTCCCATGATCTTCTTGGCAATTCCTGCTGGTGTCATTGCAGATCGCGTCGATCGACGGCAGTTGTTGATCCTGACCCAGTTGATGATGTTTTCGTTTGCTTCGTTGTTGGCCTTGTTGACTTGGCAGCAGGTCATCACCTCATGGTCATTATTGGGGCTGACGTTTGCGATTGGGCTGGGGTTAGTGATGCACGTTTTGACATGGCAAGCAACCATCCCTGTATTGGTGCCTCCACAGCAGATTGCCCGAGCGATCGCGTTGGGAAGTATCAGCTTTAACCTGGCGCGAGCAGCAGGGCCTGCTCTGGGGGGTGTACTGATTGCGACAGCAGGAGTTTGGGTGGCTTTTGCTGTTAACGCTTTGTCCTTTGCAGGCGTGCTTTTTGTGTTGCTGCTGTGGAAACGTGAAAAGACTGAATCATCTCGTGGTCTTTCCTACCGTGCAGCATTGAAGGAAGGATTTGTGTATGTGGTTCAGGAACGCACCATGCGCAATGTGTTGGTGGGGGTGATGTTGTTCCTGCTGCCGGCAACGGCACTCTGGTCACTGTTGCCTCTGGTGGCACGTCAACAATTGGCTTGGGGAGCAGAGGGGTATGGATTGTTGGTGACCAGCATCGGTGTGGGGGCTGTTGTTGCAGCAAGAGTTCTCCATGCCCTGCATCGCCGACTTCTAATGGACCGGACTCTAGCTGCCAGTATGCTCGGCTTTGCAGTCGGACTGTACATCCTCGGCCACTCAGAAGGAGACACATGGTGGCACGATGGTGTGGCACTATTCGCTTGCTTTGTGATGGGAGCAGCGTGGATGATCTGTTTAACCACCCTCAATGCAACGGCTCAGATGACGTTGGCAAACCATATCCGTGCTCGTGGGATGGGAGCCTACATGACG
>JBPCVE010000031.1:0-10043 GCA_051010795.1 Rubripirellula sp. | reverse complement strand
TGCTTGATGATTTCTGGTTTGATCGCGTTCATTGCAATCGGAAAATCTGGGATGCCCACATGGGCTGGCGAGGCTCCCAGTCATGAACGCTTAAAAAGACCTATCGCCGGACCCATCACAGCAGAGTGGGCAGTATACATCGGCTCTTTCGCGTGCGTTCCATTGATTGCAATGATGGTGTACATGAAAGGCGTCGCAGGTTATGCACTCATGATCGGAGGTGGTGCCGCCTTGGGCTACCTGATTTATGCGACAGCCAAATCCCCGAAAATAGAACGAGAACGTCTTCAGGTTGTCTTGATCTTGATGTTCTTCACCATGCTATTCTGGGCATTCTTCGAGCAGGCTGGCAGCAGTATCAATCTATTCACTGACCGTAACGTGAACCGCGTTTTTCCAACGGAGACAGTGACAGAGGACATGGTTGGAAAAACCATCCCGGTGGAAGTCACCCAAGGTCTGACGGGCTACACGATGGGAGACAAGCTCATCACGATGGGCGATATCGACAAATGGAGAGAAGATAAAATCAACACGGTTGATTGGCCGGTTGATCAAGGCGACGTAGGGATGGCCATCAAAGGTTCCGAGGTTTCTACCAGTCAATACCAAGCAGCGAATCCGATCTTTATCATGTTGTTTGGACTCGTTTTTTCGTCGCTCTGGGTCTACATGGGAAAACGCAAGATCGAACCCAGCACACCGATCAAATTTGCACTCGGCATTTTCCAACTTGGCTTGGCATTTGGCGTTTTATGGTGGGCAGCCACTAACGCGGACTCGCGCGGGATGGTAGGTATGGAATGGCTACTCTTCTCATACCTATTGATCACAACAGGTGAACTTTGCTTGAGCCCAGTTGGCCTCTCGATGGTGACAAAACTTGCTCCAAAAAGTATCGTCAGCATGGTCATGGGAGCTTGGTTTCTTGCGACAGCCTTCTCCAACTATCTGGCAGCCCTGATTGCCATGTTCACCGGTGTTGAGCATGGCGAAGAAACAGGCTCATTGCCGCCACCGGAAGAAACGGTCACTACCTATGCAAATGTGTTTGGCCCAATCGCGGTTGCTGCGATCGTCTCTGCATTGATCGTATTCGCTCTGTCACCACTATTGACGCGTTGGATGCATGAAGATCACGAGGCCGTTGCAGAAGAAGAGAGTGGATTATCGCAAGGTTAATCACGGGATCACCCAGTTCTGGGTTCATCAAGCAGGGAAGCTTGATGTCGGATCACTGACTTTGATGCACAAGACGAAAAATACGAATGTCACTTCAAAAAGTGATCCGTTGGGATCTGCTTCTTGTCTTCAGACAGGTAACAGTGACCTTGCAGGGTGATGCTCTGATGCTGAAAGAACTCAATTTCTGAGATTCTTCATGCAACTACATGACGCCCAACTCGTGTCGATTGAAGCCTGCAGTGATCAAAAACAGGCAATTGTCCTGTCGCTACGCTTGATCCATGCGGTGAAGTTCGTCTTGCCACCAATCAAACGCTTCAGGATCCTTCTTGCGAAAATTGCGCCGTGAGATGACAACGCTGATCCCACTTACAAGTAGGCTTAAGGCCAGGCAACACCAAAATCGGGTCACCCCCCCTAAATTCAGGGAATCGGACCCTTCCACACGGTGTCTCACCAAGCATCAGAGACACCTGTTTACCACCAGCTAAAGCGGTTGAGAATCCGCGCTGTTTCTTCCCAGCCATTCCTGTACGCTTGGATGCATACACGCCTAATCATTTTCTTCGTCACACGACAGGAGACGTTCCATCATGTTCTTCGCAGCCAAGCCTAACGTGAGTGTCGGCGAAAAATCGAGGATCGAGTTTTACCTGCAACAACTTGCAGAGTGCATTGGCTTTGATCGTTTTCTTCTACCTGTACTCAGTCGTCAACATTTGATTGGACTTGTCGAAGTAGAACAGCATACCCCCGAGCAGATCGTTTATTTTCTTGGGGAACACCTGAATCATGATGTCGGTGAAATCCGAGTTCAATTGGATCCGCAGCAAGCTGCAGACTGTAGTGGCGGCGGCTGAGGCGGCGGCTCATGCGCTGGACTCGGCGGTCTGCCGGGCAATTACGATCCGAAACAACGACTCATTAACCTCAACACCACACTCGAGGAAGATCCTCAGCTTGCCATCGCAACACTGATTCACGGTGTCGTGAACGACATGCTGTATCAAAGCACTTTTAGTCAGCCCCATTTCCCTGAACTAGTGGAACTGGCAGTCATCGGTACCGGGCTGGGTGCCATACGCAGCAATCTTGTGTTTGTGAAAAAGGTCGCTGCATTTTGGGATTCCACCCATTGGCAAATTGCCCCACCTCCGTTTTTGAATATTCAATCATTGGCATACGTGAACGCGCTTGCAGCATGGGCTCGCGACGAGACCACACCCGCGTGGTTGAATGAACTGAATTCTGAAGTGAAACGTCCCATGAAACGGTCGCTGAAGTATCTATTCAAAACCGGGGACACCTTCTTCAATCCACGAGAAGCCGATAATCGGATCAACCTGTCTGACGAACAGTGGTGGGAATTGGCACAACATCCGTCTGCGTCGACACAGGTGATCGCAATACGCCATGTGAACACAGATCAGGGCCTGACGCAGCAACAAGAGTCTGTACTACTGGACAAGCTTCAATCTACAGAACGTGCGACTACCCTCAATGCAATCACCACCACAGAGCGGTTGTCATCACGTCAAGAGAATGAAATCAGTGATTCAATTACGGGACAAATCCGATCGCTGGTGCATCACCGTGATGACGAAATCCGTGCCAAAGCCATGTGCGCTCTGACCACTGTCAACCGTATCGACAGTTCGGCCATTGACGCAGCGGCCAACATGATCGAAGACGATATTCGTCACATCGTCTTTGCAGGGGTGCATGCACTCACGACAGTCGATCAGCTACCTGATTACATTTCACCCTCATTCGACCGCAGCTTTGTCAAAGCATTGAAATCATGCGACTACGAGTTTGTTGGACTTTTCGCGAAGGGGTATAATCGCTGGCACAATGACCCAAAGCAGCATCTAGAACAACTGCTTTCCGACAGTCCTGAATTTCTACCCATCGCGATGGAAGCATTGGATCAGACACCACAGGACGTGGTGAATATCGGGTAAATCGTGCTTTCTTTCCAAGCCTTCACCCCTACGCATTGCAGGCTCATTCAATCCAGATTTTAAATATCCTTCATGATCCGATTTTTGTTGGTATTGTTGGTGGCGTTAACAACTTCCAGCGTCCCGGGCCAATCAAATGACAACAAATCGTTGTTACTCAACATGCCGTTGCCAGGTGATCACACTTCACTTTGGTGGCGTGATGGCTTTCCGGGTACCGTTGAAGGAGTCGACTGGCGGCGATGCATTCGAACCGGTCACTACTGGTTCATGCTCGATACTGAAACAATGCAAGTGCCCCGCATCGGCACGGCAAACGTTCCAGTCGGCGACTTGTCTGGTGCCGAACTTCAACTTGTAATCACAGCCAATGGTAAATCGTACCAATGCACTCAGGGCGGACCTTGGACGCGATTTACTGGGCCCCGATGAATTGAATCGGGTCGCTTCTTACAGCGAGCCGATGTCACCGATCTGGAATTTACCGACACCAACGGCGACAAGCTCAATGTTGAGGCCAGATTCGAAACCGTGGCATGGCCCGATCGTCTGGGTTTGATACTTGCAGCCAGACCAGGCTTGCTACCAATACCGTCCCATGAAGCAGCCTTCGGCCGGATCGGGGGTGGCTACGGACTCGATGGAGAAAACCTGCTGGAGTTCGATGCTGACGAATCTCATACACCCGAAATATTCACAATCGAGTTTTGGGCTTTCATCCCATTGGACTATCGCGCGTCAAGACATGCACCATGGCTTATGTGCAAGAATAGCAACGAAGAGGTCGACGGTAATTACGGAATCATGTTGCACAACAACCTGATTCCAGAAGTTCGAATCAATCTCGGTGGAGGTCGTGATCACTCATTCACTCTTCTCGGCAGTGCTCAACATGCAATTCAACTGGAGCAATGGAATCACATTGCCTTCAGTTATGATGGTCGAACACTGAAGCTATACATTCACGGCAAACTGGCAGCTGAAAAGTTGATCAACCGACAGCGAATTTCCAAGTCAGGTATTCTCGCTTTTGGTGGACGGTAGGATCGCTCCGGTGATGGCTACCGTTTTCGTGGCGCTATTGATGAAATCAAAATCTATGACCGCGCGCTCACCGCCTCTGACATTGCCCAGCGATACCGACAACCTGAACAAAGCAACATAACGGTCCAGCCAGACAAGTCGTGGTCTTTCCAACATGATCGCGAATCGGCCCAGACCCGCATCCGCGAGCCATGGCGAAACGCCTCCATCAATATTCGTTTGAAATCCTCAGGCAAAGTACTCGAGTCGCAATGGAATTCACTCAACGATGACGAACAGGCTACTGCCGCCTGGAAACAAACGACCTTGAGCCTTGAGCCTGACGTATTTTGCGCTCTTCCTTCCGCGAGTCGTCTACGCGTCAGTGCGGCTGAAGCCAGAACTGGAATCCCGCGACCGGTTTCATTTGACTCCGCGATGTGCTGCCATCGAATCAACCTCGATGGCATCAAACCTATCAACCCTAAGGGGGTCTCTGGCCCCAGCAATGATGCAATCGAACGTATTCGATTCACTTTGGTAAACCCAACTGCAGAACGACAAACTGCAAAATTAATGTTTGAAAAGACTGCTCTGGGGATCAAGCATCGCATCGGAACTCCCATCACAGGAATCACAGCCGTGATCCGTGATCTCGACGGGAATCCAACAGGTATCCCTGTCCAACTCAGTAAAAACTGGCATCGACATCCTCAAGGTGGCGTTTACTCTGGGCAGTGGTTTCACGGAATCAGTCAGGTGCACCTGCAACCTGGTGAATCATTGACCTTGGAACTGTGTTTGGCGTACGGCCACTGGGGTGGTATTCCGGCAGTCTCCCATTCACAACTGTCACTCATTGGATGGGGTGGCAATCAACGCTGGGATCAAACTGCAGTCGGATCATGGGGTGAGAGCCTTTGCTTTGAACCCGAGCAAGTCCAAGCCGCCTGTAGCATCACCGATGTTCGACCACTCATGGTACGTTCCACGAAAGGTGGCAATGACTGGGGATGGACCGAAAACGTGGGCGGTGCTGATTACCTACGACTCTTCCAACCTGATGGACAACGCATCCCCCATGTTGGGATGCAAGCAGACTACCACCGTCAAGGCCCATGCCTCACGGAGACCATCTACTCCGGAAGAATCGGAAACACAGGCATCCACCAACAAGTTTCCGTCAGCATTGCCCGCAGCGATGATGTCCTTGTAGGGACCTATCGGATACGCATGCGAGTTACCAAGCCAGTTGCTTACTCGCGATTGGTCATCTTCCAGACTGCTGCGGACAGCTATGCAACCACGCATGATCGCAAACTCGCCGTAGGCAATCTATCCGGTCTGGTACGCGAATGGTCAAGCCACAACAGCACGGAAACGACACAAGACAACTCACTTCCAAACTTCTCACCTATTCAATTAGCTCAACCAGCCGCATGGGCTTCCTTGCATGGCACTCGTCAAGCATCAGACGCAAAGGGGGCAATAGCCTCTCGAGGATTTGTGATCCGTGACTGGAAAGCACAGTGTGGTGGACGCGCCGTTACCCCTTGGGTCACTGAACATTTCCTGCCGCTCAAGGGTCGCTCGACCATGGATCTCGTACCGCCACCCCACCTAACAAGTTTGCTACCCGGTGATTTTATCGAGGCAACAATCGAACACATCATTATTCCAATCCATGCCAATGACTATTATGGTCCAGATGAAAAACTTCGTGATGCCTTGAACCAGAATGCGAACTCATGGCAGATGATTTATCGTCAGGCAAAACAAAATACTCGAGACGTCAAAGTGACCAATGGGACACTGACCAGCCTGTACCCAAGCGTCCAAATCGTTGCTGAAAATGATATCGCGGCTTTCACCTTGTTCGGAGGTCTGAACTACCTACCTGTCACTATCCAGAACTTAAGCTCGCACAGTGGCTACGTTCTCACGATCAATGGCAACCCACTCGATCAAAGTGTGCATGGCAAAGACTACTGGCAAACTGACTTCGATTCGCAATCAAAACGCTGGAGTCAGACCTACAACATTCCAAGTCAAGCCACGAATTCATCATTAGAAGTCAAGCTTTCCCCGAGACAATGAGCGAACACGAAATCTACATCGTTGGATCTCCCGTCGACGTTGATCACGTTGTGGATCTCAGTCCACCGGCGTGCACCTTTCTTCATCAGTCCTCGTGCAAACCCAAGCATCACAATGCAAGCTAGCATTTTTTTAGCAGGCGATTACTACACCCGTCGTCCCGTCTGCCTTAGCAGCACTCTTGCAGAGAAAATCGGCCAACACGATTTCTCCATCGTCAACTTCGAAGCACCACTTGATGTCGATGATGAATATCGCATTCGCAAAGTTGGACCTCACCTTTCACAACCATCCGAGTCAGTTACCCTTTTAAAGCAACTTGGTATTGATGGCGTCAGCCTTGCCAATAATCACATTTTTGATTTTGGTTTGCAGGGACTTGAAAAAACGATCCACGAGTTAGACGCGGCTGCGATCGCGCACTTTGGGGCCGGCACCACGTTTGACGAGGCATACAAACCATTACAACTCAATTTAAATGGAATTGAAGTCGCAATCATTGCAGTTGCTGATTCAGAATTCGGCCATTACCGCTATCAAGACCAAACTGGGGGGTATGCATGGATCAATCATCAGTGCGTCGAAGATCGCATCATCAAAATAAAGCAGTCCTGCGATCATGTCATCGTGATCGCACACACCGGAGCCGAGATGATCGACATTCCTCTTCCGGAATGGCGCGATAGATACCAACGGCTATGCGATTGTGGTGCATCAGCGGTGATCGGACATCATCCCCATGTCCCACAAGGATATGAGCAATATCAAGGCTCGTTCATCTTTTACAGCTTGGGTGAATTCTTTTTTGATACGACCGTACCCGATCCAAGACGCACTGCAAGCTTTGCGGTTTCGCTTGAGTTCACCCACCAGGATGTAACAGCAAGCATCATTCCCCATAAACATGATGGCGACACAATATCTCTCGATGAAACCGTCGCAAGCAACACACGTTATCAACAACTTCAGCATGTCTTGTCAGAAGCTGAGTATTGGAAGCATTTTGACGAGATAAGCCAGCAACTGTACCGGGACTTGTACCAGAAGTACTACGACCTCGCCATCATTGGTCAAGCCGCAGATTCATCATGGTTGGGAAAATTCCGCCACACAATCAAACGTTTACTCTCGCCTCAAAAATACGAAGCAAAATACAAAACAAGAAGTGAGTTATTGTTATTACACAACCTTCGAATCGACACCCATCGTTATGTCGTTCAGCGGGTGCTGGAACGCAAGTACAAGTGCTAGACCTTCATCAGCAACTCATGAGCCAGGCATGCACCGCATGGAAAATCTTCAGGTGCAGTCAACGGACTGCCGGGATCTTCCTGCAGTGGTCACACGCCAAAACTCAAAGTCTGTAATCACCGCCAAGCCTCCTATCAGCAAGTTTTCCAAAGTTGACCTGACAGTGAACCCGTGCGTTGTTTCTCACTGACAAGACTACGTCCGTCATACGATGAGCCGTCTTGCAGAAAAACTCACACCGCGACCGTGCACTAGGTGCCCGCCTTCGAAACTGCGTTCCTTTTCCTGAGTGCAGTTTCCAGTGGCTTCAGAGTTAAGTACGCTGCGTAACACCTTGCTCTATCATCCTTGAGCCCCATGCCGCGAAGAACTCGACGAATATTCCGAGTCTTTAGACCCCATCGCTTCAAACGTGAAAGCCGCGTCTCGGTGCCAACTTGTGAATTGACCCACTCCACATATTTGGGATCAATAATCTCGCGCAGCAAATCAATGGACAGTGGTTGCAATGGGCGGATATTCATAGCCTGATAATTGAGATCGTTTTTATTACTGACCGTAAGTTTTTTTCTCTCCAGATCGCATTGGTGCTTTGCAAAAAACTCTCGTTGCCATTTACGCTTTTTCTTCCTGTCCGCTGAAATATTCAACATGTCAAGTGCAACCTGCTGGTCAAGAAAGGGTGACCAGGGCTTGAATCCTACATGCTCTGGAACCCGCATCAGATAGCTCAACAAAGTCAGCTTACACCTCATTGCGGCTACAACTCGATACTTGTCATTCAGGAGATACTGTCGTTCACGTTCAAAGTGCTGCTCAAGCATTTCATGGTTGCAAACCGGAAGCAACGATGCATCGCTGTCGGCGTTCAGACCATGTGAGTAGTACAGATACTTGAGATCCTGCGGTGATTTCATGGCTGCAATGGAAAGTGAACCGGCCCATGCATCACCGATAATGCCACTCAGAAAAGCTGAACCATTCAAATCCGGATACTGTTGAAGAATTTTTTGAAAAAATTCCATCTGGTACATGCCGTGAGCGTGGGTCGAAACACCAAAGACCTGATCCCATTCGGATAAGTAGTCATGAAACGCGCCAATCTCTATCTGGGACCACTCAAGCCCAAGACCACTGGACAGTTCCTTAGCAAATACAACTTCGTGAGAATCCTGCTGATTTGCTGATAGACCATACGTGAATGCTCGAACACGGGACGAATCCTTGATCGCCATGTTTAGCAGCCTTGAATCGAACCCGCCACTCGTAGGTACTACCAACGGTCCCACCTGCTGTGCTTCCCATGCTTGTACGGAAGCAAAAATTCTCTCGATGACTTCCGATTCATCGGAAATCCTGGAAAGCAGATCCGGAACCTCATCCACTTCATTTTTTACCAATAACCTTCCGGTCGACTCGTCAACCCTCACGCTGCTCGAATGTGGAAGCATTCTTACCCCAAGAATGGGCGTTCGCTCAAACACGGAATAACCAGCAGACAAATACAGCGACAAGCCCTCGGGATCGAAACTCAAATTGCCCCAATCCACAACATCGTTGATGTTGTGGCTGATTCGCTTGTTCGTTTCATTATAGAAAACGGGTTTAGATGCCAACCAATCCGTGATGAACTCTTGCACGACCCAAAACCCTTTGCGGAACCGAAATAACTGCGTCTGTGGAATTGTTTTCAGCGAGGCTGGACCGCGAATACTGATACATCGTGGCGCACCATGTCAAACATCCTCCAAGATGTGGTGGCAGAGTATAAGAGGTTGCGTGGCTTTATCCACGTCGGAACTCAACAAAACAGGAAAGATTGCGACTGCATAACAGCCAGATTCCCCAAAAAATACTCGACGGCGAAAAAGATTGACACTCTCGCGCATGCTGCGATCCAATACCTAATACTATCAGCTGCTGTAGCCTGTGCCTGCAGCAAAAAATGCAAGCCAGCAAGTTGCTTCCCTGCACATTCCCGCCAATTCAGTAAGATCGCTTGCTGATGTCCCACCCTTGCTTGAAAGGATCAGATCGTGAGATCACTCGCTTACTTGATTATCGTTTTGGGACTTTGCTTGAACGAATCCAATGTTGCCATAAGTGAAGATGCCATTCCCATCGGTCAACAACGTGAATTGTTCATTGATGATTACTTGATCCATACCACAAATGGGATCACATTCCAACTTCATCAAGCAAAACCGCGTGAAGTGATTTTGGTGACTGACAAACCCTGGGAAGGTAACACATGTGCCTACTACACTATTTTTCAAGATGGTGATAAGTACAGGATGTACTATCGAGGATCTCACTGGGATGAAAAAGCAAAACGAGCAACACACCCTGAAGTTGTCTGTTATGCCGAAAGCACAGATGGGATTCATTGGCAGAAGCCCGAACTTGGGATTTGTGAATTCGGCGGATCGACTGCCAACAATATCGTTTGGAATGGAGTGGGTACTCACAACTTCACACCGTTCAAAGATACGAATCCCAAGTGTAAACCGGAGGCAAAGTACA
>JBPCVE010000030.1:0-9220 GCA_051010795.1 Rubripirellula sp. | reverse complement strand
CACTCAGGAATTTGGGGATGTTTTTCAAAAAGCCGGCGATCGGCAAGTCTGCTCGGTAGCCAGCTTTCGACTTAGATGTTTTATTGACTGACAGCCTCGGGTACAAGAACGCGAGGAAAGTGTCTTTGTCTATTCAGTAAAAATAACCTTCGGGATTATCCCGAAGACCGAATTGAGCGTTACCACCAGTCCCACAATCACCTTATGGCGACCAAATCCGCGACTCACCGTTCACTCGGATCCCGAGTTCCCAGCGTTGTCTGGGATCAAAACTCTCCACTATCAATGCAAATTGACACCCGCAAAGGGGAAATCAGCACCCGCCATGGACGGTTTTCTGGGGGAGCGGCTGATCAAGTGGAGGTGATTGAGGTCGATACTGGCGCGATTCGCGTCCTGATTTTACCAACCCGCGGCATGTCAATCTGGAGAATGGAGGCCAGCGGAGTACGTTTTGGCTGGCAATCTCCGATCTTTGGCCCCGTGCACCCCTCCCAAGTTCCCGTATTCGATTCCAGTGGAATTGGCTGGCTGGAAGGTTTTGACGAGTTGCTCGTCCGATGTGGGCTGGAAAGCAACGGTGCCCCTGAACATGACGCAAATGGGAACCTGATTCACCCGCTGCATGGGCGAATCGGCAATCTGCCCGCTGATTCCCTAGCAATCGAGTACGACGAGGCGTCGGGAAGACTCGAAGTGATCGGCGAAGTTTTGGAATCCCGTCTGTTCGTCAAACGACTCCGTTTACGCAGCAGAATTCGTTTTGAAGCAGGTAGCGCCGAAGTTGCTGTTCTGGACGATGTGACCAATGAACTCTCAAAACCAGCGTCCATTCAATTGCTGTATCACATCAATGTTGGCGCCCCCATTCTTAGCGAGGGTGCGAAGATCGAAGCACCGATTGAATCACTTGCCCCAAAAGACTCACTCGCAGCCAGTGAAATAGAAACATGGAATGAATTCGGTGCCCCTGAAGAAGGCTATGCGGAACGTGTCTACTTTGCACGGCTGCGAGCGGATGAATCCGGTGCGACCACCGCAATGCTCAGATCCGCGGACGGGGAAAAAGGCTTGGGTGTTACCTTCAATGTGAATGGCTTGCCAAGATTCATTGTGTGGAAAAACACAGCAGCTGAAAGTGATGGTTATGTCACCGGTTTAGAACCAGCCACCAACTATCCCAATATTCGTTCATTCGAAGAAAAACAGGGCCGCACCGTCGAACTTGATGGTGGTGCAACGGCATCATTTCGCGTGAAGTTGATGCCTTTGACGACGACGGAACAAGTCGATGAAGTGTCCCGTCAGATCCAGACTCTGCAGGGTGATGACGATCCGGAAATTCATCTTCAACCGAGACCCGGTTGGTCACCTGGTGCGTGACGGCACGAGGTTTAAGAAGTTCGAAGCCGCGATTTACTTTACTTTCACACCATCAATCTTAAAGATTGCAAAGTGGCTCGCGCCCCGGGGACCAACTCCATTGGGATACTTGTACTTTTCAGTATCGATCTTGAATTTACCTTCGACAGTCACTGGTCTTGTCACAAAATCTGTTGTGTTACCGGGTACCATTTCCACGATCACACAATCGAAAAGAGCCGCCCCGGGACCAAAACAACATTCCTGATTATCCCTGACAAGCACAAACTGATCGATGTTGGTTTCCTTGAACAAAGTACTGGGCAGGATGTAACCCCGCAATTTCACCTTGACGCCATCGAGTTTCTTAATGTCGTCCGTCAACAACGCTGGATTGAACTTGGCGTCCTTTTCAATCGTAAAGCTCAGATCATCAAAATTGATATCACCTTTGGCTCGCGCTGACTCGCTACTCTTGCGAACTTCAACCTTGGTTTTCGAGACAGGTTTTTCGCTGGTTGGCTGAGCAACACCATCAGCCTGCGGCTTGGCAGCAACCTTGCCTGCACCACCAGTTTTCGGACTGCTCGTCTTTTGGTCCTGCTGGGGACTCGTCAATGGCGGACTTGTCGCTTGTGAAACTCCAATCAGCAGAATGGAGTTCACGATCAACGCGAAACGCAAAAGTCTCATGTGTTGGCTCGAAAGGGACCTGTTGCTGCAACGAAGCCTACGCCCTCGTCTTACTCCTGCAGTATACCCACAGGCAAGAGACAACGAACACATCAAAATGCATGACTCGCTGACTCAGCGGATTTGATCGACTTTCATTTGATAGAACACAGTGTTGTCAAAATCAGTCACTTTCTGCGGCCCACGGTTAAGTGTGAACGTGCCGGCCAGTTTTTTCTTGGTCAAACCGGCTTTCGTCGTTTGACCATTCAGCAACCTGACTTCGATCATATCGCTACTTTTGGGCTGCCCTCCGAAACAACAAGTCCCCAAATCAGGAACGAGGATGAATCGTTTCAGCAAACCGCTGCCAGACGAGGGATGAATGTAACCTTTCAAAAAAATGTCATTGCCGTTGATCTCAATTGCTTTTGAGCTCGGTTGGTCGCCCGGCGAATTGGATGCCTGCTGCAATTCCCAGAAATGAACGCGTGTGTAGCCCTCAGGCACCTCGGTCAAGTAAACGTAGCTGTGCAAACTAATGCCACCCAGAATGACGAGGATATTCAACACGATTCCAGTCATCGCCAGAGAATGACCCGCAAATTCCTGCGGAAACCGTTTGATCTTCGAGAATCCCACGAAGCCCAGAATCATGCCTACAAAAGCCAAACCCAAGAAGGCCCAGACAAAGAAACCCAACAGCGACACTACGGCAAAGATGACCGAAGCAATCGCGGTCGTGCTCAGAGCACGGTAGGGAAATTCCTGCTCGCTAGACGTGGATTTTATCTCGATATCAGCTGACATTTTTCCATTTCACCAAGATGATCTTCGACATGTTGGCGACTCCATCAGGATCCCTCGACTATCCCTTGACAGGCTGTGTTCCGCCAGAAAGCAGCAAGAACTGAATGATCATAATGGTCACCAATGCGAGACCTATTACGTAGCTCAGCCGCCAAGGGTTCATTCCCGCTTCCGAACCTAGGCTCGGAGTCAAAGCTGTGGAACCCAGTGCTGCTGTGGAACCCAGTGCTGTCGGTGGCAGATTTTCCGGCGACAGGGCTGCTGTGGCCTGACCTGGTTGAGCAAATACCGACCGTTCATCCATCCTAGGTTCGTTCTCATCACGATCAGAGAACGCGGCACCTCCAGAGAATCTACCCTCCGTGTCTCGATCCACTGATGAACTGGAATCAGATTTGCCAGTTTCGCGACTGGGGACGGGAATTGAGAAGAAAGTATTGGCACGGCGGACACTTTCGGGATCAATTGCTTCCAGTTTCTTCAACGCCTTCTTCGCGGCTGGCAGTGGGCAAGCACGGAGATAGTTAACCACGGGTACACGTACCCAATTGTTATCTGGGTCTGCTTTGACAAATAAATCCACCAATCGATCGATCTGGCTCCAGTCACTCCATCGTGCGAGATCGGGGATCACCAAGTCGGCTAGGTCCTTGCGATCCAGCACGTGATGCAGTGATTCGACTAAAGCACTGCGTGGAAGCACATCGCCCTCGGTTCCATGGAAACGCACTGCCATGATCGCCGCATATGTATCAGCATAAGGTGCCTTCTTGTTGGCCAAAAACAGTTCATCTACCAAGGGCAAACCCTTCTCACCAGCCAGCGTGAGATAACAGGCGATCAGAGCATCGAGCCCACCGCGGGTACTCTTCTGAGTGCTGCGAAGCATTTTCTCGAGGAATGGCAAATTTTTGTCGTCACCGCAAACACCTAACATGGTCAAGTACAACCGTTTTCGATCGGTTGCCATTTCGGGATCGCCGATCCATTCAAGCAACTGCTTACGATCCATTTCGGGACCAAGTTTTTTCACGGCATCATAGGGAGCTACTGCGAACTCATCGTAGGCATCGCGTGCCAACATTGATTCTTCGTCCTGCAGAAACTTGTGATAGAAACGTAATCGCTCCAGCGAATCATCGGGTAATTTCGTAATATTACCAATGTACTTTTCTGCCCTTTTACTTACAGGCAAGCAGGACCATTGCAGGTCTGGTGGATCAACACCCGAGAGCATGAATCGACGCCCGATGCTCACTTCACCGTAATAGATTGCTTTAACTTCTTGGCCAACTTTGATCAGGTCAGCCCCCTTGAGAACGACCTCCACCTTCATCAACACCTCACCGGTTTCTTTATTTCGGGTCGTGTCGTCTTGAAGTGACGTCGCGATGACAACAGCATCCATGGAACTCATTTCCTGCCGCAACGTTTGCGACACAGCGTTGCAGAACGGACATGCTTCTGCGATGGACCCCGAGAAACTGCCAACCGTCAGCAATAAGACGACAAGCAGAGATCGAATCGAGGATTGCGATACGAACATTCGATATACCACGGTGCAAGGGATTGGATGCAGGCCTTCGCTGCCTGAAGCATCAAGTCTCATACGATCACAAGTCATTGATCAACTGCGCTGCCTTTTTCAGATTGCAGCGGAGCTATCACGTAATCATAGGTGGCAAAGATGGTTCATGAGAAGTCGTTCAACGGACGGGTGGACCGCTTCCGCAGAGTTTTCCCCGCATAATCCACCCCTGAACGACTCAACCGATGCTACCCAACATGCCGATAGTGACGGTACGTCGGGTTGTGTTACCGAGTTCGCAAGCGAAATACGCCTCAAAAAGGCAACGATTTGCAACATTGTGAATAACGATCATCACAACAAGACAGCCGGGCCAGGCAGCTGCACACGCAGTAAAGCAGCCAATTGTCCGGAATTAGCCAAAATATTCCCGCGATATTCGCCCCAGCGTGGCGATTTCGTACGTCTCGAGGGGGGACGCAGTGATGCTTCGTCATCTTTTGATCGCCGCCGTACTGTCATGCAGTTACGTCGCTCTGTCCGACAATGCTTCGGCTGACCAGCGGGCCTATGGCCGCGCTTGGGGTGGACAGTCCGATTTCCGCGACTGGAATCGGTTCTACCACTACCCGTACGTCTATTATCCCCAGAATTTCTGGGGGCAGGAGTACTTCCGCAGCAGTGATAGCTTGTATCACAGGTACCCGCCTGAGATGCGGATTCCTGTCTACAACAAAAAGTGGCACAACTACTACCCGAGCCATCGTCGATTCCATTCGGGCCACCACTTCATCTTGGATGTCTTTTAGACTCGATCACGCGTCATCGCACTCGGGTAATGAGTTCAAGCTGCTGCCACTGGTAAATTTGCCAGTCGGGTGTTCGCTGTTCATCACATCAAACGAGTTGGCTGGCGGAACTGATGGTATCTGGAACTGGGATTCGGCCGTTTGCGCGGCTGTTGGATAAATCGAAAGCTTCGGTCTGGGCAATCAGCCCGGGCGGAAAGCTGATTTATTTGTCCCCGGGCTGCAGCCAATGGCTCGGATTCGATAGTGCACTCCTATTGGACCGGCGCTCGGTCGCTGGCGCGCCGATCTCGAATGAGAAACTGGACCTGATTGCAGCCGCTCTGGCCGCACCAGCCGAGCTAATGCGGCGTGGCACAGCGTCTCTACGAATTACACCACCAGCTTTGGAGCGTCGACGTCCCGAGGCGCGCGAGGTGCGATTTATCAAGGTGGGGAATGAGAAGACGGCTCTCGTCTTGGCAATTGCCGGTGATTTCGATGATCGTCTACCCGAACCTGAGCTGAAAGATGCTGTGGCGCTAAGACAACAGCTCGATTCGTGGCGAAGACG
The DNA here is from genome assembly GCA_051010795.1 of Rubripirellula sp. Taxonomy (GTDB): domain Bacteria; phylum Planctomycetota; class Planctomycetia; order Pirellulales; family Pirellulaceae; genus Rubripirellula. The sequence goes on along the minus strand of JBPCVE010000030.1, from coordinate 3,486 downwards.
CAACGCTGCAACCGCAATCAACATCACAGCTGGCACCTCAAAGCACGCGGTTCGTCTGAGGCGCCGAATCCATCTTGCGGCGTCCACCCGAACAGATGTCGGTTTATTTGGACCACCCGGTTCAGGTGGTGAGTCCATCTTGATGCGTATCCACGAGCTGTCAGCACCAGGTGAAAATCTGATCAACGTTGACGGACCACTAATGGACTCGGACCTACTCGATGCAACTTTAATGCCTGCGTGTCATCAACTTGCAGAGAACAAGGACGCCCGTGTAACTGCTTTGGTGCGTGGCTTGGATGAAATGCCATTCGAAGCTCAACGGCGGTTAGCGGGCCTTCTGGACACATTCTCAGGCCGCCTGAGGCTGCTGGCGAGTTGTGGATCCCAGCTAATCGAACTGGATGCACCTACAGATGACGTGATCAGTGAAAGTCTGTCGTTCGAGAATGACCGTGCCTATGGACTTTGCTCACCGCTGATTGACGTCATCAGCTCGCTGACAATCGTCAATCCGCCGCTCGCTCTGCGAGTAGAAGACATACCACTGATTGCCACTGCAATGCTTGACACCCGCCACGCTGCGGGTGAGAGTCCCGCTGAGAGGATCAATCGAGCCGCGCTCGATGCACTGGTGATTTATCCATGGCCGCATAACTACGAGGAAATGGAAGATGCCATCGGACACTCGACCCGAACCGCGACAGGAAGCGTGATCGGCTGCGAGCACCTGCCTCTGGCGATTCGTTCGTACCAGCCCGGTTCCATCCCAAAGCGTGCCAAAAATCCAAGAATTTCCCTTGATGATGCGATTCAGCGATATGAACTGCGACTCATCAACGAAACTCTCGAGTCGACCGACGGCAACCGTGCAGAAGCCGCACGGCGACTCGGAATTAGCCGAGCACGCTTGATTCGACGCCTTGATGATCATTCCCTCGGCACAGCGTCTAACAAGGAATCTCTCTGAATGAATTGGGCTTTGGTTGATCCAGGCGTCATTCGGCCGTGGTTTATCTGTGAAACGGGTAGCCGATGGCTCACGGCGGTGCGTAGATTTGGACCGGATATGGTTCCCGCAGCACTCGTTCCTAAAGTCAAATCAACAAGTCGGGATGAAATACTCGCAAGCCTCGCCTTCTGCGAACCCTCCGTTGTTCTATGGGAAGTCCGCCAAGATTCGCTGGCTGCCCATTGCGAGTCACTCGCTCGGTCCACTGCAATCAGCCCACAGGCACTGCAAATCATCGCCTGCCATCATTTGACACATCGTGAACAGTCGTGTCTGACGCCTTTCCGAGTCGCAGCAATGATCCAGCATCCCGAAGAATTACCTCGTTTGACCCGCATGATTCACCTCCACTTCGCAAGATGGACCCAGTTCATAGACTAAGGGGGTGCGGTCATCGGGTCAGGTGGCCCAAAAATTCACAATGCAGCATCGGCTGCGACAGCACGTTGGCTGTCATCATGTTCTCAGAATCAAATCGTCTCTCGGTCCATTCGCGGCCGTCAGAGGGGTTTTGGGTAGAAACGAGTTCCTGCAACGTCGCTGCCCTGGCTGAATCCTGAAAATCGAAATCCTCCAATAGCGTCACGAGACCGATCATGAGCAACTTGTCCCCCGAAATTGTCCGGAAGGCTATTTCCGATCACCCTGACCCGGAAACAGGGCGTAGCTTGGATTCCATGGGTCAAATCAAGGATATCGTTGTCGATCAAGACAATGCAGCCCTCACGATAGGATTGACAAGCCACAGTGCACCAATGGCTGATGAATTATCCGACGCCTTGGAATCGAAAATCGTCGCAGCAGCACCGGGCAGCAAAGTCACGATCACCTACGTCGACCACCCACGACCACCCGCTCGAGTCGGTCAAATCGCGTTAAAAGCGAAAAGCGTCATCGCGGTGGGAAGTGGCAAAGGAGGCGTCGGAAAAAGCACAGTCGCTGCCTCTCTCGCGCTCTCGTTACGGCGGTACGGGGCCAAAGTAGGATTGATGGACGCTGATGTCTACGGCCCAAGCATCCCTCAATTGCTCGGGTTAAGCGGTCGCCCTGCAATCACAGCACAAAAACGAATTGATCCCATCAAACTCGATGATGATCTTCCGGTCATGTCGATGGGATTTCTTGTCGAACCTGATCAGGCCGTGATCTGGAGAGGTCCAATGCTGCATGGATCCATTAACCAATTTCTCGGTGATACCGACTGGGGTGATCTCGACTACCTGATCATTGATATGCCGCCAGGTACCGGTGACGTCGCGCTGACCCTATCACAAGCACTTCCACTAGCAGGAGCCGTCATCGTGTGCACTCCACAGGAAGTCGCTCTGCTTGATGCAATCAAGGCTGTCAGCATGTTTCGTAAAGTTGAAATTCCAATCCTTGGAATGGTAGAAAACATGAGCGGCTTTCAATGCCCAGATTGCGGGAAGACGTATGATATTTTTGGCAAAGGTGGAGCACGACAGAAAGCTGAAGAACTCAACATTCCCTTCCTCGGCGGACTGCCAATCGATATCACACTTCGAACCGCTGGTGATGAGGGCAAACTCGCGGATGTCATTCAGTCCAATGATGCATCACGAGCACCCTTGGATGCAATCTGCAAAGCAGTGGTACGGGAATTGGCCATGCAAGCTGCCAATCAGCCAACCAAAGTGAGTTTACCCACCCTCTGATCAGCCAAAGACGATATTTCCATCACGCGTTTAACAGTCCGAATGTTCAACGTCGGCGAGCAACTACCCGTGCTTGCCTTGGGAACATCATCTGATTGCTAGCAAACGGCAGACTTCGAAGTCGATCACGTGACCAACGTCGGGCTCAGACATGTGGCGTTTCGGCCACGCACGCCTTCGTGAGTCTCTGCAACCAGACTTCTGGTTCGCATAGATTGCTAGCTATTATTTATTCCGAGAACTTAAATGCGGTAGATGTTGATCTGTATTGCGATCGCATCGATCGCTGGGGTCTGAGTTGTCACCGTTGTTGATTCATCTCTAATTCTCGTCGGTCGTTTCGAATGGCTCTGCCGATCGATGTCACGCAGCAGCATCTGCGATGGAGTGGGCATCTGCTGAGAAATGAATGGAGTCGGAAACGAGTTTTTTCACAGTGCGCAAGAAAAAAGCCGCATCGGAGCAGAGCTCTGACACAGCTTTTTTTATTTGTAACGGTTCAGTCGAGACTGAACTGTAATGCAACCTAGCGACGCTTTTTAGCGGCTTTTTTCTTTGTAGAACGCTTTTTAGTAGCCTTCTTTTTGGTTGCTTTTTTCTTGGCGGCTTTCTTTTTAGTCGCCTTTTTCTTAGTAGCTTTTTTCTTAGTAGCTTTCTTCTTAGTTGCTTTCTTAGCAGCTTTTTTCTTAGTTGCCTTCTTCTTTGCAACTTTCTTCTTGGCGGCTTTCTTCTTAGTCGAACGCTTTGCAGCCTTCTTCTTAGTCGCCTTCTTCTTAGTAGCTGCTTTCTTCTTTGCTT
>JBPCVE010000029.1:0-2884 GCA_051010795.1 Rubripirellula sp. | reverse complement strand
GCAACGCGACCCCTCATTTGTTCCAAGTGGAGAGGCAAAAGTGCAACAACCAACCCGTCACGTGTCGTTCATCATTCCAACGCTCAACGAGTTTGAGTCGATTGAGGAGTTACACACGCGAATTCTGAGTGTTTGCAACGATCATCAGCTTCAAGCCCAAATCGTGTTCGTGGATGACGGATCGACCGATAGCACGTGGTCGATCATGCAGGAATTGGTCCAGGCCCACGCTGGCACCGAGGCAATCCGCTTTCGTCGGAATTTTGGCAAGGCTGCCGCACTCTCGGCGGGTGCCGAGATTTGTACCGGCGAAATCGTGATTACGATGGATGCCGACTTGCAGGACGATCCGCAGGAAATTCCGCGTTTTCTCGAAAAGCTGGATGAAGGTTTTGATGTGGTGAGTGGGTGGAAACAGGTTCGACATGATCCGCTGCACAAAGTTTTGCCAAGTCGGGTATTCAACTGGCTGGTGAGCAGGCTGACGGGGGTGAAGCTACATGACCACAACTGCGGCTTCAAAGCATACCGTCGGGAAATTTTTGAAGAGGTGGAACTGTATGGCGAGCGGCACCGTTTCATTCCCGTGCTCGCTGCTGCTCGAGGTTTTAAACCCAGTGAAATTGTTGTCGAACATCACGCCCGCCGATTTGGTCATTCGAAGTACGGATTTTCAAGAATGATCAAGGGCTTTCTTGATCTGATGACCATCTACCTTCTCACCGGGTTCTCAAGCCGTCCACTGCATCTCATTGGAGTGGGAGGCATGTTGTTTTTCACCGTAGGTAGTTTGGGAATTCTGTCGTTATCACTCTGGTGGGTTCTCTCGCGATTGATCGAAAGTGTTGATCCAGTGCACCTTCATGAAAAAGCAATTTTTTACTACTGCATTGTTGCCTTACTGCTCGGTGCACAGTTTCTTCTTGCTGGACTGTTGGCCGAATTGGTTGTTGCGCGGACGCATGGACCTCGTGATACCTTTAGCATTGCAGAGCACGCTGCAGGAACACTCGATGATGCAAGCAGTCCGACCAGTGATAATCCTCAGGGGCAAAACTCATGACCGAGCAAGCCGCGCGTGACATCAAGGCACGACGCTCTGCCTATCTGATTTTTGCTTTGATTGCATTGGCTTTGACTGCCGGGCGGATTTCGGTCGTTACAGGTCGTGACGGTACAACAGCGTTTCTGAGCGCAAATGACCGCAGTCGATGGTGTACGGTTGCATCACTCGTTGAGCATGGCACTTATGCGATCGATTCTCAGATCGAAATTGTCGATCCGGTTCGTCGCCATATTCACCCGTGGCAGACAATCGATAAAGTGCGCCATTTGGGAACAGATGACAAGCAGCACTATTACAGCAGTAAACCACCGCTGTTTCCAACTGCGGTCGCTGGTGTCTACAAAGTAGTGAACCTTGTTACCGGCATGACTTTGACTGATCAGCCGATCTATCTGGCAAGAATTCTGCTAGCGCTTGTTAACCTGCCTCTTTTAGCTCTCTTCTATTTTGCCACCATGGGGTGCATCGAACGAATAGGAAAAGATGATTGGTCAAAACGCATGGCTGCATTGGGATGCTGCTTTGGAACCATGCTGCTGCCCTTTGCCATCTCTTTGAATAATCACTTACCAGCTGCTACCGCCACAGCAGTGGTGGCTTGGATTTATCTGGTAACGATCGGTGGAATCGGCAAGCCAAACGCTGCGGTCCGCGCGTCCGAACGTTCGAACAAAATAAAGCCAAACGACGCGGATTCCATCGGCAGTGAATTGCAGCGGCGATCGCAGGTGATCCTTTTCTTAGTGGCTGGTGCCGGTGCTGCACTGGCAGCAGCCAATGAACTTCCCGCGCTTTCGATGTTGGTCTTTTGGTTCGGGTTATTTGCGTGGGCGAAGCGTGATTCAGTGTTGCCATTCATAGCAGGGGTGGTGATTGTTGCTCTTGGTTTCTTTGGAACAAATTGGTTAGCACACCAAAGTCTTCGCCCTCCCTATGCTCATCGGGGAAATGGTTCGACCATTGCCGTGCTCGATTCGTTGGCGACGGAATCCACTGAACCTGACGAAACAGTCGCGAAGGAGATTCAGGCACGGCTGGTGAAGGCGGGCCTGATCACCAGCACAGACGAAATTGAGGTCGCAACATCCGATGAGGCAGAACGCTGGCTTGTCAGGAGCGACGAGCGCCAGTTTGCCCTGTTGTTGGCAGAAGGTCGGTGGTCTGTCGCAAGGTGGGATGATTGGTATGAGTATCCCAACACTTACTGGAAAGATGGAACACGTCGAGGCGTTGACCAAGGTGAACCTTCCAAGCTTGTCTATCTTTTTCAAATGACCTTTGGCCATCATGGCCTATTTTCGCTGACGCCGCTGTGGTTATTGGTGCCCATCGGGCTGCTGGCAGGATTGATGCGTGGTCCACCTGAGTCCAGACGCTTGATGCTAGCTATTTCAGTCGCCTCCCTCGTTTGTTTTTTGTTTTATCTGAATCGTCCGCTGATTGACCGTAATTACGGCGGCGTCAGTGTGTGTTTTCGCTGGCTTTTATGGTTCGCGCCCTTGTGGTTACTTGTTGTCACCCCTGTCATGGCGTGGTTTGAGACGACGCCCATGCGTCGTGGCACGTTCTACACATTGCTTGCATTAAGCGTTTTTTCGATGTCAGCTTCGATGGAAAGTCCCTGGCAATCGCCGTGGATCTACCGCTTTTGGCAGTTTTTGGGCTGGCTGGGTTCTTGAAAACACAGCTAATATCCGGCTGCGACGTGATGGAACGCTCGCAACAACTGAACGCTCTAAGGTTCGGGTTTGAATGGCACCAAGGATGCGCCGATTTCCGCTAAGCCGAGACTTCTCTCGCGGCTGTTAAGTGCTGCGC
>JBPCVE010000028.1:0-8989 GCA_051010795.1 Rubripirellula sp. | reverse complement strand
TGATGGAGGTCAAGCCCTTTAGAGCAAGCCACTCAACCTTACTCAAAATTTCTGCCTGTGCGTCAGTGATGGAGGTCAGGCTGTTTAATTCAAGCGATTCGACCGTGCCCCAGCTTTTCGCCTGTGCTGTCAGTCACGACATTCTGGAGTTTTCAGCGCGAGTTCTCGCGCCGCACCGGCCGCAACGTACTCAATTCCATCCAATTGATTGATCTGCCTGACCCCAGAACGAAGATGGGGCCATGGAAACCAAAGCACGCACGCAGAAGACACATGGCCACCGTCTCAAGGAACTCGTTCGTTCAACACAAGACATCACGTGTGCCGTTCGACACGGTGTCCCGAGATCAACGGCACGCGGATGGCTAAAGCCCCCAGCCAACGAGGTGATTTCGATAGATGTCGTTCAGCTTGACGCGATCGGACTGCAAAAGGAAGTCATGCGGCTTCGAGCCCGGCTTCAGAAGCTCAATGCGTTGCTCCGAGTTATGATCGCCGTGCTCAAACTCTCTGGCTACTAACTGAATCACGAGAGAGTACCTGACGGGAAACAGAAACGCCACTTGCTGCGTGCGATAGAGCGGTCTCGTCCAACGTTGCCATTGCGTTCGGTGTTGCGGGTCATACGCCTCTCCCAGTCCCGGTACTATGCCTGGACTCGTAAAGAGCAATGTGAGTTGGACGACAGCCCGTCTTGTCCTCAAAACATGCCGCATCAACTCACGCCTGATGAGGTGCCTTGAAAGGAGCGATATCGATTGTGCGGCGAATCGATCGACTCGGCAAATCGATAACCAGCAAATGGTGGCCTGGATTCGGATTGTTGCCATAGATCCCGTCACCGTAAATCGGAACAACTGCGGTTCGCACATCGGCTGAAATCGCCACGACATGCGGGCGAGCTGGTACCATGATTCGATGGGTCACCTTTCGTGTCTGCGCTTCAATAAATAGAATCGAGTGACCGATCTTGTCGACCGCGATGACCTCTAGATCAGCTGCGTCACCGGTTCCGGCCAAGCCGAGACCGAGACAGCAGCATACTGCAAATAGCAGTCGACTTAGGTGTGTCATAACACTTTCCTTTGCATGGTGAGGCCGCATTTGTCCCGTTGCCTAAATCCTCATGGCTTGTCCGATTCAGAGTCAAAAACGATCTTTCCGCCGATGATCGTTTTGATCGGCTTGATGTCGCGAATCTCATCGACATCAACAGTCATGTAGTCGCGATCGAGAACGACCAAGTCGGCCCACTTGCCGACCTCGAGACTTCCCAGGTTCTTTTCTTTGAACATCAGAAAAGCGTTGCTTCGAGTGTGGGCGACGAGTGCAGCCTGACGAGAGACCGGTGTGCGGATCGATATCTTGCTTGGAAAGACTTTGCCGCTCGTTACCCACCACAGGCTGTGAAACGGGTTGATCGTGGAAACAACGGTCGAATCAGAGCCGAGCCCCCACACGATGCCACTTTCCTCCATCCACGAAACAGGCGGCGAGTCACGACCGTCCACCGAAGGTTTCGCGGTTTTGTTGTGGATGGCCAGCGTCATTCCGAGTTCCTTCGCCCGCTCGATACTCTCGCGTGAGATCAGGTCGCAGTGGGCGATCGTCCAACGCAGATCTTTCATCGGATGAATTTTGTTAATTCGTTCGGCGATGTCCAGCATTCGCGCTGCAGTCGAATCTCGCTGCGCATGTTCGTGAATGTGCCATCCGCCCTCTGCCGCGGTGATCGCGAGCTTATCGAACTGGGCCCATACATCGTCGCCGTAGAAACTTTGTCGCATGCTGCTGTCATGCAAGGGATTGTATGTGTGTTCGCCGATGCCGATCAGGCCGAACCAATCGTCGCCCGAACGCGGCTTGGAAGACTTGATCATCCGAACAGCTTCGCTGGTTTCCAGTGGATTGTTGGCTTGATATCGAAGGGAATGGAAAACCCGTAGAGTAAGGTCGCCGTTGCTCGCGAGCGTTTGAACGGGGTCGAAGTTACCATCCGATGCACGTCCGACATCGTAGACCGTCGTAAGACCGTGGCGGTTGAGGACTGAGTTGAAGTAGCTCATGTCGTCAACTCGTTCTTCGTCGGAGCGTGCCGGGACGAAGCGTGTCGCTTGGTTGATGACAGTTCTGGCGCCACCCGATCGCCGAGATGAACTTCGTCCCGTCTGAGATCCGTTTCCCTGCGTGCGACCTGTGCTGCGTCCTGAGTTGCCTGTGTTCCCTTGTCGATTTGAGCGGTTGCCGCCACCGGTGTTGCCGCCACCTGTGCCTCCGGATTGAGACAACGCTTTTTCAGCAAGGCTGTTCATGTACGTCCGGCTATACGACTTCTGGATGAATACGGGATTGTCGGGGGCGGCAGCGTCAAGTTCCTCGGTGGTAAATCCGCCTGGAGCATCTGCAAACTGCTGTTCGTTCCAGCCACCAAGGACGAACACCCATTCTCCCGGTCCGACCTGCTTCACCTTGTTTCGGATGATCTCAAGAGCTTTTTTGCGGGACGTTACACCATCGATTCTGGCTTCAAATCGCCAACGCGACGCACCTCGCATGTAGTGCATATGATTGTCGATCAGCCCGGGAATAACGGTGCGACCTTCGAGATCGACCTCGGTTGACTCACTTCCGGCGAGGTTGCGGATTTCAGCATTGGTGCCTACCGCACTGATACGCCCGTCAGACACCGCAATGGCCTCGGCTATGGAGAATTCCGCGTCTACTGTCAGAATTTTTCCATTGAAATAGACGTGATCAGGCTGCTGTGCGTTTGCGACGAAAGCAAACAGACTGACGCACGCGAACGCCAGCAATTTCTGTGGTTGAAGTGACATGAACCGTTCCTCTGGGTTGCTTGTTGAGTTTTTGGCAGAGATCACTAACGGGAACGCTCGGGCGAATCTACACATAAATTTTTCATTTTCTTTTGGCGAGTATGGAATCTCTTGCGATGCGCGGGCTTTGAACGGCGAAACCAGAAATCGCCCCAAAATTCAGTTACCATCTCTCATGAGTTTGTAGACGCGAAATCTCAAAGCGAACGTTGAAAACAGGATGACTCCAATCTCCGAACAGCAAACCCACAGTCGACTCCGTGAGCGAATGCTCGGGGGCGACCTTGCTGCGCTCAGTGAGATATTTGAGGACAACCGTGCAAGATTCTGGCACCTTGTCTACTTTCGCATGGACGTTCGGTTAAAGAGCCGTATTGATCCGGATGACGTGCTACAGGATGCATTTGTTGCCGCCGAATCAAGACTCAACCACTTCATCAAAAGTGAAAATGTGTCATCGTTCGTTTGGTTGAGGTCGATTGTTTTGCAGACGCTCGTCGACACTCATCGACGACACCTGGAAACTCAGGCGAGGGACGCGTCGCTAGACGTTTCACTCCAACAATCGCGCGGAGGCCAACACTCATCGGTATGTCTTGCGGAATTTCTGTCGGGTGGAATGACGTCGCCAAGCAATGCGGCGATTCGGGCCGAGAATGAACGACAAATGCAGGCCGCCTTGTCCGGGATGAGTGACTCGGATCAGGAGATCATTGCTCTGCGACATTTGGAATTACTCAGTAACGCGGAGGCTGCCGAGGTGCTGGGCATCCAGCCAAAAAACGCCAGCATTCGCTACGTGCGAGCCATGAAGCGATTAAGGGAAGCTGTAGGGGAGCACGGTCGCCGGTTTCTCAAGGATGCCAACGCGCCGTCGGTCAAACTCTCATCCGGTGGTGAAGATGACTCTCGATGAAACGCCAATGCCGAGCGACGAACACAGCGAGTTCCTTGCGAAAGTGGCGGATGACTTCAGCCAACACTTGCGTGACGGAAACCCGTTCGATGTGGAGGCTCTGATCAATCAGAATCCAGAAATCGGCGACGAGCTTTCCGAACTTCTGGATATTGCTGCGATGTTGGAACGGATGCGTGAACAGCAAAGTCTTGCTGCCGGAGGGCCGGTGATCGGACATCGTGTTCCGGACCAGCTCGGTGAGTTCGATATCATCCGAGAGGTCGGTCGAGGCGGCATGGGAGTTGTCTTCGAGGCAGTTCAGCAGCCGCTGAATCGGCGAGTCGCTGTGAAAGTGCTACCGAAAGCGGCTTTGTGGGATGCCCGATCAATCGCCCGATTTCGTCGGGAAGCGGCGACCGCGGCGCGTCTTCACCATTCGCACATCGTCCCCGTCTACGGAGTTGGCCAGCACGATGGCTGTCATTTCTATGCCATGCAGTTCATTGAAGGCGAAACGCTGGCGTCGCTGATCGAGGGAATGCGAAATGGAAACTCGACGTTTGAGCGTGCGGCTGCGTCGCCTTCAGAAGAAGATACACGCATACGCTCAATCGCGCTGACGATAGCCGACGCCGCTGAAGCACTGAGTTATGCACACGTTCAGGGAACGCTTCACCGTGATATCAAGCCGTCGAATCTGCTACTCGATACTCATGGCCACGTTTGGATCGCTGACTTCGGACTGGCACTGCCGGATGACGACTGGCTTGGCAGTCACACGAAAACGGTAGCGGGAACAGCTCATTACATGGCACCCGAACAGTTTGACGGGCGACCCGAGCAACGAAGCGATGTGTATTCGCTGGGGCTAGTGTTGCATGAACTGTTGACACTTCAGCCGGCATTTGGGCGTGCGATTGATCATCGACGTGCGTCGCCGAAAGTCACGCGACCACGCTCCATCAATCCAGCGATTCCTCGTGATCTTGAGACAATCGTCCTGAAAGCAACGGCGACCGAAGCATCAGACCGCTACGTAAATGCAGGTGACTTCGCTGCGGATTTGAGGCTATTCGCAGGTGGTCGACCGGTTCGAGCATCACGCACCAGCCCAATCCGGCGTCTGTCAATGTGGGCTCGCCGCAATCCTGCCATTGCCGGCGCCTCAGGACTCGCAACCGCGCTGCTCGTCGCATTGATCACGACATTAACTATTTCAAATGTGCGAATCAGAAATGCCAACGAATCATCAGAGGCGTCGGCTCAGTCAGAAATGGCTCAGCGTCAGAGAGCAGACCTGGCAGCAAATGTTGCCTGGGAATCACTGGAGCAGATTCTTGCTCGCACCATTCCCGCTGATGAACTTCTCGGAATCACAACTGTCAATTCGCGGGGCAATGGCAGCGCGCGTCTGCCGTTGTCAAACGACACGGCTGTGCTACTGCAGGAGTTGTTGCAGACCTTTCAAAAGCTCGCTGCTCAGGATCCGCGCGGACAGACGCGGCAAAGAATCATCAGAGCGAAGTATTGTGCTGGAACAATTTTCGGGCTGCTGGGGCAGCTTCGCGAGTCTGAAGACGCGTTCGATTCAGCTCTAGAGCTGGCCGATTCTGTTCCTTTCGACGAGGAGCAGGCTGACACCGGTGCGCTGACGATCCAACGAGCAAAGCTCTGGAACGCAAAAGGCAAGCTTGCACGCACACGCCGTGACTTCCTCGGCGCCCAAAACGCTCACACGAATGCAATCGACCTTCTCGAAAGCTTGTCGTTTGAGAACCCAGAAACTTCTTCGACGGATTTTCAGAATGCTGTCCGGCTCGAAATTGCCACATCTCACTATGCGATGGCTCAGCGGATGGATGTGCCGCCCTCGGCAAACGGGCGTAGCCGCATCATGCGACTGAGTGGTGATCGCGACGCGACAATCAGGACCCTCGATAACGCGTTGAGTCAACTGGAAAAGCTCTCTGAGTCATCTGACGAGGCCCAATTGCTTCTCGCACGATGCCGCATCGAGAAGTCCGCCGTCCTCAGACGCTGGGAACCGGAACAGTCACACTCTCTGTATGAATCTGCTATCGCGACGCTACGGCATCTTTCCGAAAAGCGTCCTGCCAATAGTCGAATCCGGAGCGCGCTGGCTCTTGGACTGTCGACCGGAATTGCCAGAGATCGCCAGCTTGACGATCAGGAAGTTCGTGACTTTGAAGATCGTGTCAGCGAGTCCATTGAACATGTTCAACATCTCGTCAGCCAACAACCGAATGCTCCACAGTTTCAATACCTACTCCAGCAGTTGCGGCACAAGCACGGCACGCTCTTGTCTCGCCTGAACCAACATGATCAGGCAGAACAGAGATATCGGACCTCCCGCGACGAATTAGTCACACTAGAGTCCTCGCATCCGGACTTCCCGGTTTTTGCACTTCGACGGGCCTTTATTGAGCAATCATTGGCCCGGCTACTCATTGAGTCGAACAAAGGCAACGAAGCAACGCGGACCGAGGCGGCTCAGCTCCTGTCGGCAAGTCACCGGACCATCAGTGACCTACACAGTCAATCCGAAGACAATAGTTTGCGTTCACGTCTTGACGACATACAAAGGCTCTTTGACAGATTGGGAATTCCCAACCCTGATCATGTCCAACTCTAAAACTAAGTGGACGACCTGACGAGTCCAACTCTCAAACCTTGGCCAGCCAACTCGCATTTGAAGGTCGAGTTGCTCAGAAAGAGGCTGACTGCAGTAGTCACTTCAACTGATCTAATACCTGTCTCACTCTCCCCCGACTCACTGTCAGAAATCGAGGCAACGCGGCTATCGTTCTGACATCGCCAAAGTCAGGAAACGCGTAGTAACGAGCAGTTTGAATACGACCGAGATACGTTAACAATCGCCCATTGCTCTTAAGTTATTGCCGTAAGTGGTGCGACCGACGCGGATTTACTCGTACGTTCGTGCGTTCGGTTGGACCAACACACTGCACGAACGAATTCCACTCCGCTGCTTCGGTGACGACACCTACGCGAGTTAGCCGTTTCGACGCAGTTCCCTCTCGATCCGTTCCGAGCTTTCACGAAGTGTGCGTCGAAGCGATTTCGCGAACACGCGCAGGGCGATGCTACTTCGGTCACTGAGGGAACCGTCAAATTGTGTCCGGTGGACTCTGCTGCGGACCAATCCCAGCTTGCAATTTAAGAATGCGAGTTTGATTTCGGGACGATCCCATTGGGAATCGGCGCGCTCCGATTGCGGGGGCTTGGAACGACCAAGATGCGTTGCGTGGATGTTGCGGCATTGTTCGCGGCAGCGATCTTGCGTCGCAATTCGGACAGCATCGTGATTCCGTTCGACACGCAAGCGTACGACGTCCGCATCGACACGCAGGACACTATCCTGAGTCTGTCGGAGTGACTGGCGAAGTACGGTGGCGGCGGAACCGACTGCTCGATCCCGCTGGCGGAAGCGAACAAGCGACACAGCAAGCGACCGTTGGTCGGCTGCGTCCTTGTCAGCGACAACGAAAGCTGGATCACCAGCGGCCGCGCGTATGGATATGGTCACCGCGGTTCGACTGGTGTAATGACCGAGTGGCAGAAGTTCGCAAAGAACGCGCGTCGCCACGGCATCACCGATCCAAAGCTGGTATGCATCGACATCCAGCCATACGGATCGAGCCAGGCACCGGAGCGAGACGACATCCTGAACATCGGCGGCTTCAGTGACGCTGTGTTCAACGTCGTCTCATCGTTCCTAGAAAACGACGCATCCCGCTTCGTCCGCGATGTGGAGTCCGTCGAACTGTAAGTCGAAAGACGAACTGAAATCCGAAACGCCCGCGGAGGAGAAATCCCCCGCGGGCGTTTTCGCATACTCAGCGAACACGGCATCGTCGGCAGTTATCGAACGTAGCCTGGATTTCCGTCGGATTGCCGAGACACGTTTCGGTCATCCCAACCTGGATGCCGCAGGGCAAAGGACTTTACCAATCGCCCAATGACCTGTGGCGCACGCCTCGAGTGGCTGTAGCCGACGGCTCTCGCAAGCTCTGAGTACGTTCCATTCCAGCCGGCGAGTAGCTCTGCTTTTACGCGATGATACCAATCGCTTAACTTTGATTCGCTTTTCATTCGTTTAGCTCCAAAAAAGTAGATTTGATTTCCGTCGTAATCGAATACTGTCGATCACGACCAACGCCGTGCCGTGTGAAGATGCGAATTCCTCCGAATCGCTTTTCTGTGCGTCCGAGCACTGTGAAGCGTTTTCCTAGAACTACGGGCTTCATCGCCACGGCGTCGCCAAGTTGTTGTGGAGTGTATCGCTGACCAACTTGCTTGAATTCGATAAGCGGTATTACTACCTCACGCCCAACTTTCGTTTGCTTTACTGCGTTTACAAATTCTCTTGGGACCGCTGGAGCGGTTGTTTCCGCCCAACCCAAAAGTCGGTGTAAAACTTCAGCTTGTTCCGGGATACTGTCATCCAGCATCACATCCACTCGTATGATCATTGCATCCTCTGTTATGGCACCTAAATAGTGCACACGGCAAACATACGGGACGCTATGCCCGCGTTGCGCATGCACTGTGTGTGACTTCCGTAAGGCGTTGTCTTGTATTGGGTTATGCAAAGCAAATTTTTCCGTGTTGCCAGTAAAATACAGGTTTTGCACGCCGCAGAGCCGGGACTAACGCTCGGACGGGCCGACCAATTGGGGCGATTCACATGCACAAAGTAGGCAAGCAACTTTTACTCTCCGCTACGGATTTGGCGAACCATCTATCCTGCACACATTTGACAGAGCTCAATCGCGTGGGGTCAAAAAACTGAAACGAGCACTTTGGCCGACGGATTCCGAGGTTTCATTTTCAACTGCGGCCCAGATTTCGGTCGAGACTGAGGTAAGACGGCGCGACGCTGGCCAAAAAGTGAGGCAAAACCGCAGCACGGCGCAACAGATATCACCCGATTTCTTGAGTCCGGAGTGGCGCGGAGCGAGTGGCGACCGAACGAGTTAAGCCGCGCGAAAATACGACCGAAGCAAACCACCAAGACACTCGGTCGTTTCGATCTCGGCATCCATGTCGGGCGGTCTCACCATCGGGACGATCAAGTCGTTGCCCAAACCTTGATGATTCCGTTCTGTGTGATAGTGAGTGACGAATGCACGCACAGCTTTTCGCGTCGCGGTCTCGCCGAAAAGAATCAGTTTGTGAAGACACTCAGTTTTCAGAGATCCAAAGAATCTTTCCAGGT
>JBPCVE010000027.1:0-14446 GCA_051010795.1 Rubripirellula sp. | reverse complement strand
GCTGGCGCTACGACATTGATCGCGTGGGCAGCTGGATTCTCGAAGAACCGATCCATTTCTTTGATCTCGCGCGCTGGTACCTCGAGGCGGCTGGGCAACCTGAGAGTATTTATGCCACCGCAAATTCACGTCAAACAGATCACCCTGAATTGCATGATAATTTTAGTGCTGTGATGCACTTCACCGGAGGTGCCTATGCTGTGGTCTCACAGACGTTGGCAGCCTTTGAACATCACCAAACCATTAAAATTACCGGTACAAAAGGAGCATTGTGGGCCTCGTGGAGTGGTGCGATGGATCGCACACGTCACCCGACTTTTTCATTGCGGGCATTCAACGGTGGTGAGGTCGTCAACGTCTCCATTGACAAGCCCACTGGGGAGCTTTTCGAGTTGGAAGATCAAATCGCCAGAATGGTCGATGCGATCCGTAACAATGTGCCGCTGCACTGCTCAGCACAAGACGGTCGTTGGTCAGTCGCGATGTGCTTGGCAGCGGAAGCATCGGTCAAGGTTGGGGCAAAGGTTTCGATGTCGGACTACCTGTAGAGAAAACGGTTGCTCCGCGTCCTTGAATACCCCGGTGTTGTCTGGCGTAGACAGCCGTGGTTCGTGAGCTCGCGGGTGTTGCCCAAACAAAAGACTGGTCTTCGGATCGTTGGCATGGTAGCTGAGGCTACCGTCATTGTGCCGCGTTTTGAAAATATCGCTTGGTATTCACCTCGGAAGTCTACGTTCCAGCCAGTCAGTTGCTCGGTCGGTCCACGACCCGATGTTAGAGTTTGGGCGATTTCGTGTTCCGTAGCCATGCCCGCCTGTTTCGTAAACGTGCAGTTCAGCTGGTACCTTTTTCCGCTTCATGTCGGCATACAGCAGAACGCTGCCAAGCGATGTCGAGCCGTCGTCATGGGTGTGGATGATGAAAGACGGAGGTGTGTTTTCATTCACCTGAATGGCAGACATCAATTTGTCCGTGTTTTTGTCATACATGTTCCACGGATAAACCAGCATCGCAAAGTCAGGTCGAAACGATTGTTCGTCAACTTTGTCGATGGATTTATAGGATGCTTCTTCGTCGGTGATCAGAATTGCGCCCACTTGTCCGCCTGCTGAAAAGGCCAGTAAACCGATGTGATCACGGTCCAGATTCCATCGGTCCGCATTGGCGCGAATCCATCGCATTGCCCGTTGGGCATCCTGCAAAGGTCGCTTCCAACCAGGCTCTTGGGCATTGTTTGGCAAACGTGTTCGGTAGTTCAGTACGAAGCAAGTCACGCCCAGATCGCATAGCCAGTCTGCTGCTTCGGAGCCTTCAAGGTTGGGGACCACTTTGCCGAATCCACCGCCGGGCAGAATCAGGACGGCGGAGCCATTTGCGTTTTTGGTAGCCGGGTAGACGCTCATCGGTGGCCGTCTGATTTTCTCGATCCGAATGATCGGTGGTTTGTCCACTGCCCGCATGGGTAGCTGGGTGCCAGTGGTTCGTTGCGTTTCGCCGGGAGCAAGGTCAGGCCAAACGAAGATCGGGTCGGTTGTCAGGGGGGGCTGCGCAAAGCTGCTGAACGCGGGGACGCTCACCAGGGAAGCAAAAAAGAATGCGTACAAACATTTCATCAGATCGTTGCCACGGTTTAGGGTGTTGTCAGTTCTAGCTGCGAACGTGTCATGTTGTGTTAGTCGAGTGCCAACATAGTGCGGAGTGTTGCCAAGTCTGCTTTGATTGCCGCTAGGTGCTGCGGTACGAGATCAGGGTTGCGGTGGTCAAGATATTCCTCGTGCAGGGAGATGGGCCCATTGAAACCTGTGTCAGTTAATGTCTTGAAGAATATCGGGTCGATGCGACCATTACCCAATGGAACATTGGTTGGTTTTTTGCCTTCTTTCCAAACGAAGTCTTTGACATACACGGTGTCAATGAAAGGCCGGATCATGTTAAACGTAACCGGCCAACTCATGCCACCTTCAGCCGTTGCATGGCGAATGTCGTAGGCAACTCCGATATCGCTTGGGGCGATACCCTGTAGGGCTATCCGTAAATCCCAGAGCGGGGCACCCAGGTAATTGGTTCCTGCATGATTTTGGTAGACACCGGTCAGTCCGAAGTCGTGATTCATCGCCGCCAGTTGTTTCAGTTTTGGCCGCCATTGGTCAATCTGTGAAAGGACGCTCTGTTTAAGATTGTACTTGTAATACTTCATGCGGTAGCGTTTGATGCCCAGCGTTGCTGCTGTTCTCAGGACTCGTTCGGTGGCGGGGTCGTCCGGATCATTGACATCCGAGGTCATGATTGTGATTTCGAGGTCACGTTTTTTGAGAGCTTCCACCAGAGCTGGGAGTTGTTGCTCAACTTGCTCTGGCTCGACGTGACCACCCTTACGAACGGGAGCCTCGATTCCATCGAATCCCAGTTCCGCGACTCGGTCGGCAAGTTCATCGAATGAAAGTGAATTGAATGGTTTGGTAAATACACAGATCGGGTTTTTTCTGTTTCGATTTATGTCAGCGGCATGCCCCGTATCTGCCTGCGTCAGCAATGCTCCAGCAGCGACTGCAGTTGAGGCGCTCATGAATTGTCGCCGGTTGGAATGGTTCTCAGTGTTTTTTCGATCATTCATTTTTTTGCTCCCAGTGAAAGGTACGCGAACAGGTTGCGCAGTTCTTCTGGTGTCATATCCTTCAGGACATCCGTCGGCATCAGGGACGTGCGAATTGCTTTGAGTGTTTCAATGTCATCGCGACTGATAACGGTCAGTTGGTTGTCGGCGTTGCGAAGAGTGACCGTTTTTGGATCTTGTGCTGCGATCATGCCATTGAGGACACGCCCGTCGATGGTCAAGATCAAATAGGATTGAAAACCTTCGCGAATTTCCAGACTTGGTTCGACGATTGAATTCAGCCAGAAGGTCAGGTTTCCCCTTTCGTAGCCATCCAGTGGAGGTCCCACTTTCTTGCCTTCTCCAAACAGTTGGTGGCAATTGCCGCAACGTTTCGTAAAGTGTGCCTTACCTTTTTCTTGATCACCTGGGTCGGCTGTCAGGATTTCGCGAAGGCGTTTCATTTCTGCGATCTTTTCGGGGGCCGAATCGATTGCTTTTCCAAAAGCCTGTTCGACGCGAGCCACAATTTCAGCATCCTCGTAGGCTCGCAATTGCTGCACGACATCCGGTGGGATTTGATCGCGTCTTAAACGCCATGCATTCAATTCGGCAAGTAGAACGTTTGCCCACGCCGGTCGACTCGCCAGCGTGCGGCATGCCGTTGCTCTGAGCCCGTGTTCTCCCGATATGCGACTGCCAAAAGCGGACACGAGCGTCTTGGGAATGGAAGCATCGTCGTACTGCGTGAGTGACCGCATGGCGACTCGTTGTAAAGCCGGTTCGCTTGTGTACTGGCCCGTTGCCAATCTCAGCAGAGTCGGAACAGCGGTGGGGTATTTCACTTCACCCAGTGTTTTGGCAATTTCCAGTTGGATTCCCAGATCACCTGATCTGTTTTTCAGAACAGCTGTCGCTTTTTCGGCGGCCTCGGTTTGTCCCTGTCGCATGCCCAGTACCAGTCCGGAATCACCCAAGTTGGCCTGGTACGCTTTTAAAGCGTCTTCAAGACTGTCGGGAAGCGTTGGCAGCGATTGTCCCTGGAATGCGCGATTAAGCCCAGTCATCAATCGGTCACGATCACCTTCACTGGGAGCCATTGCGAGTAGTTCGGCACAATGTTGCAGTTCTGTTGGGCTTCCTGATGCTGCGTAACGCTGCATTAGGCGACTAGCGATGTGATCTCGAAAGACAGGACGCTTCCAAATGTCTAAGTCGGTTAGCATGTTCTTGATTTCGGGCCATGCAGACGATTGGGCCTCAAGTGCCCACCAGATCATCAGTGGCATCTGTGGATCGTTCGTGTCTGTCTCATTGGCTAGCAGAGTTCGAATGATGGGGAGTGCAACTTTGGCATTGATGCGTTTGGCTGTGGCAGCGAGTTGGCTGCGTACTTGCACATCAGGTTCATCGATTGCTGCCTCGATCAAGGCCAGGTGCGCCCGATGCTGATCGCCCAGCAAGCGAATGACCCAGCGGCGGATATTGGCGTTAGTACTCTGCAGCCACTTTGCGGCACGATCGTCTGAAAGTTCTTCAAGCAAGTTGATGACCCACAATGCTTCGAGGGATCCTTGGTCTACGAGTTCGGTCAGTTTTTCGACAATTGTTTTGTCTCCGCGCCAGCCAAGTTCCAGTGTCGCTCTTTGCCGAACCCATTTATTGGGATGCTGCAGGCATGAAATCAAGTCCTCCGACTTGCGTGTATGGAGATCGCCTTCGCCGTATCCTGCCAGTCCGCCTTCTGGAACAACGCGATAGACTCGTCCGCTTTCTTTGTGCCAGTCGTCGACCGGACTGACATGGCTTAAGCGAGTGTCGTACCAGTCGGCGATATAGACCGCCCCGTCCGGTCCCACACCGGAATAAACAGGTCGAAACCATCGGTCGTCTGTCGTTAGAAGGTTAGGCTGGTCGATGGTTCGATAGGTGGACCCGTCAGGCAGTCGGTTGCTGTGCCAGACAAGGTTGTGAAGTGCATTGGGCGCGATAATGGAACCATCGAATTCTTGGGGATACGCCCCGCCCTCATAAATGCAAAATGCCTGAGGAAAGCGTCGGCCGTCACCTTCGAATTTCATCGGGGGAAAAAATCCAAACGCATAGGGGTTCGTCAGTGGGCCGTGCTTGCCCCAGTTCTTTGCTGAGTAACTGCCCTGGGGGAAGTACCAGCCACGCGTATTTCCGCCATTGGTTCCGGTGAAAACACGACCTTTGGAATCGATGTCCAGGCTGAACGTGTTACCGCCACCTTCAGCATAGATTTCAAACACGTGAGTCTCTGGATGGTATCGCCAAACGCATTGGCCTTGGAAACGGACGCCTTTGGTGACTGACGAACTGACGTCACCAACTGTTGTGCTACCGTTGCATCCATAAAGCCAACCGTCAGGTCCCCACAGCAAACTGTTGGCGACGGAGTGGGTATCCTGAAGGCCAAATCCTGAGAGATGAACCTCGGGGTCTCCATCAGCCACATCATCCCGATCAGCATCGGGGTATCGCAGCAGGTAGGGTGGATTCAATACCCAGATACCACCGTTGCCAACCTGCACAGAAGTGGCGATGTTTAAATTTGAAATGACTTCTTTGTGCTTATCATAAGTTCCGTCTCCGTCGGTATCTTCGTGAACTGTGATCTTGTCGAGTCCCGGAGTTCCTGCGGGTGGTGGATCGGGAACCTTGTCGAACACGGCGCGAAGGTGCTGGTCAAATCGAATGACTTTCAAGCCGGCGGGATATTGGTATTGGCGGTACTGCACTACCCACATGCGGCCCCGTGAATCCCAGCTCACGAATAGAGGTTGAGCCACGATGGGTTCGCTGGCTGCTATTTCCAGTTCAAAGCCATTGCGAACATTGAACTGTCTGACTGCATCAGGTGCAGGAGTTGGTTCGGAGTCGTCAGCCATCACACCCCGGCCTCCGAATGTTCGCATGATTTCGGCAACCTTCTCGTTGCCGGCGCGGGTGGTGTCAGGTTCCTGTGCTAGTGAACGCCCGATTAGAAAGTTATTTGCGAGCAGAGCAATGACCAGAACGGATGGTTTGTGCATCGGTGTTGTCCCAGGTTGGCTGGCAAGGTAGCGGAGGATTTATCTGGTGGGTGAAAAAGCTCGAATGCAATCAAACCGTGATGTGTTGCGTCACGATGAGTGTGCTTGGTCGAAGCAGTTGTTCAGGCCAGAATCGGGTATTCAGGCAGGGTGGATCGGGTGTTCAGGCCAAGATGTTGTGCAACACGTTTCCGTGCACGTCGGTCAATCGAAAATCACGACCACCATGTCGGTAGGTGAGTTTTTCGTGATTGATCCCTAGTTGATGCAAGGCAGTAGCCCAGACATCATACACTTGACACGTGTCTTGTACGGCATGGTAGCCAAGTTCATCGGTTGCTCCGTGGACAGTGCCACCTTTCACGCCGCCGCCGCATAGCCATGCGCTAAAGCCAAATGGATTGTGGTCACGACCGTTACTGCCTTGGGAAAATGGCGTGCGTCCAAACTCGCCAGCCCAGACAATTAATGTTTCGTCGAGCAATCCACAACGTTTTAGGTCTTGGATTAGGGCAGCGATGGGCTGATCGACTTGGGTTGCCATTGCCCGATGCCCTTTTTCCAGAGCACTGTGTTGGTCCCAAGGATTGGCAGCCCCACCAGCTCCGATACCTCGTGTCAGACAACTGAGTTCGATAAAGCGAACTCCCCGTTGAAGCAGTCGTCTGGCGAGTAAGCATTGGCGTCCGTAGGAGGCTAACGCTGCATCCTGCGAATCCAATCCATAAAGTTGCTGGGTTTCTGCCGTTTCGTCGCTGATGTCGCAGAGTTCGGGAACGGCGGTTTGCATTCGAAATGCCGTTTCAAAGTTGGCGATTGCCGCTTCGACTTGCGGATCATCAGTGGCATTCTCGAGAAACTGGCCGTCCAGTACGCGTGCCAGTTCCAGTCGCCGCCGCTGAGCTTGCAAGCCATCAACGCCCCGAATATTCCGGATGGCCTCTTCCTTGTCCGCTTTGAGAATTGAGCCCTGATGTTGAGCGGGTAAAAAACCATTACTGAACAAAGCGACGCCACCGTGGGGAGGCACCGCACCGCCACTTTGCAGGACCACGTAGGCTGGCAAGTTTTTATTTGCACTGCCAAGCCCGTAGCTGCACCAAGCTCCTGCGGTCGGGTGACCCATGAATGGGAAGCCGCTGTGCATCAGAAAGTTACCTTGGGCGTGCTCATTGACTGGTGAGGTCAAGGAACGAATTACGGCCAATTCGTCTGCTTGCTTGCCAATGTTGGGGAAAATGTCGCTGATTTCCAAACCACTTTCGCCCCATTGCTGAAATTTGAACGGACTTGCCATGATGTTGCCGTTGTTGTTGAACTGTGTACGTTCAACACTGACTGGCATCGATGTGCCATCCAGTTCTTTCAGCTTGGGTTTCGGGTCAAACGAGTCGACGTGCGAAACGCCTCCGGACATGTAACAAAAAATGACATGCTTGGCTTTTGCTGGATGATGCCCATTGGCCCCACCTGTTTTTGAGTCGTCGGATCCATGGCTGGACTGTTCCGCAAGCAGGCCAGCCAACGCTGTCCCACCAAATCCACTGGACGCTTGCTGAAGCAGACGCCGCCTTGATGTTACCAATGATGAAGCGTTATCGGACATAGATGAATTCCTTCAGTGTCAGCATGGTTTTCGTCAAATCAAGCCATGCTTGGCGTTCATTGATTTGGTCCGGAAGAGGCCCAAGTGCATCAAGCTGTTTTTGTGCAGTGGACTCTGATTCCTGAAGCTGTCTCAGTGTCGAACGTTGTTGTGGCGACATGGATTCTGCAATCTGCTGTTCGGTGACATAAACACCTGAGTCGGAGTAACTTGCCGCGATTTCCCCATCGCTCAGTGCTCGGTCGTACAATGCAGCACGATCAATCTTGCCATGGAAAAGACGACTACCGCTGGCTGGTAAATGGCGGACGCCAAAACTGATGATGGCTTTGCCTGGCAGATAGGTGACTGGTGGTTTGGTGCGATAGGGCTTGCCGTATCGCTGGCCATTTCTATATCCCACGATGCGGCCATCGGGGTGATAGGCGATGGCAAACTGTACGAATTGATCTGCCGCTGCCTTTTCCTGAACGCCACTGAATGGACTGGTTCGTTGAAAGCCATTACTGCCTGCTAACCACTCACGGGGCGCTTGTTCAGCAAAAACGATGGAATCAAAAACAACACCATCTGGCGTCTGAATCGTGATGACACCACCGCCACGCTGGTTGAGGTCACTGACTGAGACCCATGCTTCGAGAGTCTTGGCTGTCAGGCTACTTTTGAGGGGCTCGGTGGTGACATAGCCGTTTGGTTTGATCACAAGTTGCCCATCTTTCACCCTGGCATTCCCACTTGCCTTTCCATTCAGGTTTTGCATCGTATCGTTCAGACCGGAATTGAACTCCCAGCGTGCAATGGGTTTAAGGTCGACCTTCAAATTTGGTTGATTCTGTTTTGCTTTTTCAATTAAGCTTTTCCGCACCGGTGAAATGATGGCGTCTCGCTTGGATGCGATTTCGGCTATTTGTTCTTGAAGCTCTTTTGCCGAGGCAAGTTGTTGCGTTAGAGCCGTTTGACTTGCTTTCAGAAAGCTCTTCGTTGTTTTAATTTCCCGTGGGTTGGGATCGCGGCTGAATAGCGTTTGGAATAGGTGGGTGATTTTCGATTCGGTACTTGCCTCCTCTTGAACATTGCTCAGTGTGTTTGCCAAAGAGTCGGCATACCGATTGACTTGTGGGTCATTCATCATTGTTAGCGACTGAGCAGGGACGTTTGTTTCGTCGCGACGCCCAGTGGTGGTGAATGGTTCCGGAAAATCAAAGACTCGCAACAATGGATCAAGGCGGTTGCGAATCACTTTTACATAAATGCTGCGGCGAGGTGTGTTACCGCTGACCGAGCTGCCAAACATATTTCGATCCAGCTGTCCGGTAGCAACCAGCAATGAGTCGCGGATGGCTTCGGCTTCAATTCGACGCACGTTGGCATGAGACAGGAAAGTGTTATTCGGATCAATTTCGATCGATTTACGGGATGGCGTCGAACTTTGTTGCCATGTTTCGGAGCTAACAATCAGTCGGATGAGTGACTTCAGCGACCAGTGATCCTGCTCAAATCGATTTGCCAGCCAATCGAGCAACTCTGGGTGCGTTGGCGGACGTCCCATGCGTCCAAAGTTGTCCGGTGTCTGGCTGAGCCCTTTTCCGAACAGATGGTGCCAGATTCGATTCACAATCACTCGCCGAGTGAGCGGGTTCTCCTCACGCAGCATGTCTTGGGCTAATTCCATTCGACCACTTTGGGCCGTTGCATAGGGAGTTTCGTCAAACGCTTCCAGAAAGCGTCGCGGTACAAGTTCCGCGGGTTTCTTGTGATTTCCGCGGATGAATAGGGGTTGGGTTCGCCCGCTAGTTTCATCGAGACCAGGTACACGCGTGAGGATTTTTATCTGGTTTTCCAGTCGGCGATATTCCTGCACGAAGAGGGCTGCCTTGGGAAGCGACTTCAAGTTGTTGGTTAGAAGTCCAGTCTGAATAGATTGATTCAGGAGATCTGCCTGCGCGTCGCTGATGGTACCTTTGGACCATGCTGTAACAGCGTTGCGTAAAGCTTGTGTTAATGCTGCTTGCACCTGTTCAAAAGTGGCTGGGGTTTTTTTGTCTGCGGGCAGGATTGTCTGCAGGTATTCAGGTGGGTTGCCGGGTGCGGGGGAGCCTTTTTGCATCAGGCGAACTTCTCGCACACCGAACCACGAACGCCCTTCGTTTCTTGTAAGTAGTGGTGCATCTTTTGCCGTCACGACTTCGATGTGAGCGTTGTCATCTTTCCAGTACGACATGTCGAATCGATGCCAAGTCCAAGTCGGTTTTAACGTCGTGACTGGGTAGACCGTGCCGTTTCTTGGGTAATCTTCTACAACGTAGCGTGCCATGGCCCCTGCGTTGCCAATTGCCCGTATCCATACCTCCTGGTTTGGTTTGACTTTGAAGTCGCGAGACGTCAGGCGGCCACCGTGTTTTTCGGAAAGTGAATGTGTGTAGATTCCAGCTGGGTAGATGGCATTTAAAACGCGTCCGCCTTCCACCAGTACAGCAAAGTCACCAGCAGGGTTGGGCGCAGTTTTTAGCCCAATGCCATGTGTGTACCAATTGTTGGCGGCGGCCTCTGAATCGAATTTCCAATTTTTTTCACTTCCTGCGTCATTCGGCTTTGCTTGTGTTGGCAACGGCTTGCTGAAAATGTTCCTCCATTCCTTCTCGAGTCTGTTTTCCTGTTCTGCAATTTTCAGGCGATTGACCATGTGACTTAATGAGCCCGCAGGTTGCTCTGCGTTTCTTTTCAGATCGCGAATGCGAGGTCCAAGTGTTGGCAGCGATTCGAGCCAGTCTTCTGCAACGCCTGTCCGGATCTGTTGCTTCAACGCTCGTAATTCAATTACGTTTAATTGCTGGACTTCTGGCGTCTCGATCGCGCGGCGTGCTGGGCGGCAAGATGCCAGTATGCCAAATAAAGCGTAGTAATCTTTCTGGCTGATTGCATCAAATTTGTGGTCGTGGCATCGGGCGCATGAAACCGTTAGCCCCAAGAACGCTTTCGAGAACACGTTGATCTGGTCATCGATGAAGCGGACCTTTTCATCGAGAGCGTCCGTGGGGGCAAACCCGTGAAATACCATTCGCCAATGTGAGGGACCAATGATTGATTCATTGATTCCCAACTTCGTGTTGATGCGTGGCTCAGGAAGAAGGTCGCCTGCGATGTGTTCACGCACAAGAGTGTCATAAGGAATATCGTCATTCAATGCGCGGATCAGGTAGTCGCGATAAACCCATGCGTTCTCAATGGCCGGGTCTCCCTCGCTGCCATGGGATTCAGCGTAGCGAATCCAATCGAGCCAATGTCTGGTCCACCGTTCTCCAAAGTGCTTGCTTGAGAGCAGTGTATCGATCAATTGATCCGTAGTTTCTGAATTGGATTGCCCGCTTTCGTACCGTTCTTGCCACTGCAGCAGTTGTTGGCGGGTCGGAGGCAGTCCAGTGAGAGTCAGGAATAACCGTCGAATCAATACGACCGGTTTGGCTCTCGGGGCATGCTTTAGATTCACCTCTGCAAGTTGGGATCTGATGAAAAGGTCAACTGGATTTCCCTTCCCGCTTGGGGTCGGCACTTCTGCAATTGGTTGGAAACTCCACCACTGTTTGCGTCGCTCACGCTGGGCTTCCCATGAGATAGTTGCAGCAAGTTGCTCAGCCGTGGGTGGGATGTTGCGGGGATCAGGGGCCCCCATTCGAATCCATGTCTCAAAGTCAGAGATTACTATGGCGTCGAGCTTCGGCCCGTCCTCGGGCATCTCAAAGCCTTCGATGTCATGCTTCAGAATGTCGATGAGTCGACTGGCTGCCGGATCGCCAGCGACGATGATTGGGCCTCCACTGCCGCCCCTCATGGTGGCGGTGCGGTGATCCAGTGCCAGTGCGCTATCTTGCTGGTCGGCCGAGTTGTGGCAGGAGTAGCAGTGCTCGACCAGCACAGGCCGGATTCGCGTTTCGAAGAAATTAAGTTGCTTTTCTGTAAGGCTGCTGTTCGGGACCTCCCCGTTCTTCTCTTTTCTAGACGCGTCTGATGTGGTTTCCTGTGGCATTGCTGCAAATGCCGTCGGTGGCAGGACGCAGAGTGCGAGGACGGAGGTGACGATGACCTGAAGGTGGACGCAAGGATGCACTGAGGGTTCCTGTCGGTGGAGCTTGGGTGGGCGGGATCGTCGGATTCCCAGTTCCCCAGTTTACCTGAAGGATCTAGGTGTGTCGGTCGTGTATCGAAAGTCGTTGAGGCTTTCTCGAGTCATGAAACCCTCAGTTCCTCCGTTAACGGAGATTTTCGGAAATCAATTTCCCAAGTTGTGTGGCGCTAAAGGGCTTGTGCAAAATTGCGACTAAGCCGAAGCGTTCTCGTAAAGCCGGACCGTCAATTTCGAAACCTTTGGCAGTGCATAAAATGGTCGGTGGCAGGTCGTGCTTGTTCTGCTTGCCGGTCGCCATTCGCTCCAATAATTCAATTCCAGAGCAAATGGGCATCTGATAGTCCAGAACGAGGAAGCCTATGCCGCCACGCTGAATCCGTTCATAGGCTTCGTCGCCATTGCTGACGGTTTCTGTCTGAACGCCTATGCGACTAATGGCGGCGGCAAGCACGCGGCGAAACATCGGGTCATCCTCGGCAATCAGTACCTTGTTGGCAGAGGTAGTATTTTCAGGTGAATGAGACATGGATGGTAGCTTGATGTAGGGATCAGCGGCGCGGTCTGGTTTCATGCTGCGGGAAGACGCGAGTAACTGGGGGGGAGAGTGCGGCGAGGTGCTGGTGGTCAGGGTTGTGTGGTGCGTCGTTGTGTGGTGCGTCGTTGTGTGGTGCGTCAGTCCGGGCCCTGTTTCCTCGTCCAGATTTGGTTGATTGTTTTTGTGATGCGACTAAGTTTCCACATGCGATGGTTCCCGAGAGGCTGCTGGTGCATGCTGGCTGTGTCAGTGAGTTGATGCCGGGTCTGGCGGTGCCTAGGACGCATCTCGTCATTTTTGCGTCCGGATTGTAGGCATGTTTGGTGGTCTACGGAGCTTTTGGTCAGTTTGTGGATTGCTGACCCCCTGCTTGCGGTGGGCTCGCGTTTCGATCAGCAGTGAGAGCATTGATTCTTTTGTAGATTGGAAGTGTTTTTTCTATCTACGAGTCGTCCAACCTGCGTTTGACGGCATGGGTAGCCAGGCAGCCTGTGGCAAGTTCAAGTTGTAGTTCGGCAGTTGAAACAGCTGTTAGCAGGGGGCAATCCCGCATTGTCGCAGATAGGGTTTGTCATTCAGGGCGCTGCGGGCTGCATCACCTGGCTGCGATCCTGGTTCATGTGTGGGGGCAGTAATTCATGGGTTGGCGTGGTTTGACGGTCGTGTATTGGTTGACACCTGCTCGATAGATAGATATGGTCACACACAATGTCGTGCAATCGCTTGCCCGGGCCCCTCAAGGTTCGGGCAGTTTTTTTGTTCGTATTCAGCGGTCTCTCCTTTCAAATCACGAATGTCGATATGAATCCACAAGATATCCTTCGATACGTAGACTCTCTGCACCGTGAAAAGAACATTGATAAAGAGTTGGTTTTTATTGCACTCGAAGCAGCTCTGCAGACCGCTGCCAAGCGTCAATATGGTGAAGAGGCTGATATCACGGTTCAGCTAGACCGCGAAAATGGTCGGATTCACGCGGTGCTCGCAGGGGAGCAGTTAGGGGAGGACCAGATTGGCAGGATCGGGGCACAAACTGCCAAGCAAGTGATTATCCAAAAGGTAAAAGAG
This sequence comes from Rubripirellula sp., assembly GCA_051010795.1. Lineage (GTDB taxonomy): Bacteria > Planctomycetota > Planctomycetia > Pirellulales > Pirellulaceae > Rubripirellula. The sequence continues at coordinate 1,465 of JBPCVE010000027.1, read as the reverse complement.
GCTGAGCGGGACTCGCTGATGCTGGAGTATCGCGAACAGATTGGGGACATTGTTAGCGGAATCATTGGGCGAGCAGACGGCGGCGTTGCAACAGTGAACTTGGGTAATGTTGAGGCGATTTTGCCGCGAAGCGAGCAGATCCCGGGCGAGACATTGCATGCAGGAGAGCGTGTCAGGGCTGTTGTTTTTGAGGTTCGAGCCACGGGGAATCGTGTTCGAGTTGTCTTGAGTCGAACTCGCCCTCAGTTGGTGCAAAGGCTCTTTGAGCAGGAAATACCAGAGATTGGTGAAGAAATTATCTCCATTCAATCCATCAGTCGTGAACCGGGCTACCGCAGTAAAGTTGCGGTCAGCAGCGTTGATAGCCAAATCGATCCGATTGCGGTCTGCGTGGGCTATCGGGGTAGCCGAATCAAAGCAGTCCGCGAAGAGCTTGCTGGTGAGCATATTGATGTGGTTCGCTATGACGAAGACCCAGAAGTGTTGATCCCCAACGCGTTGCAGCCAGCGGAAGTCGAGCAGGTGTTGCTGTGCGATATGATCGGGCGGGCCATTGTTCTGGTTCAGGAGGATCAATTGTCACTGGCGATCGGTCGTCGAGGGCAAAATGTCCGGCTCGGTAGCAAACTATGTGGCTGGGATATTGAGATTATGACCGGCTCAGAGCTTGAGGACCAAATCGAGCGAGCAGTGACTGGGTTTGGCCAAATTGCTGGGATGACTGAGGAAATCGCACAGAGTTTGGTTGAGCAGGGATACCTGTCCTACGACGATCTGTCGGTGATTGAACCGGATCAGTTCATGGAAATGAGCGGTTTGTCCGCAGAGGATGTGGATCGGATTGTTGAGGTTGCTGAAACCATGGCGGAAGAAGCTGAGCAAGCAGCCGCGGAAGAACGCAGAGTCAGGCGGGAGCGAGAGCAGACTCAGAAAGAGTCTGGTGCAGCAGGCGGTGCCGCCGCTGCAGCAACCCCACCCGCGGGCGAAGCTTCCGAAGCACCTGTCTCGGAAGCTGCTCCAGCAGCCGATTCTGAAGCGGCAGCCGAAGTGGTACCGAATGCTGCGGTTATTGAGGAATCAGCAGGTGCCGCAGCCCCTCCAGCGGAAGACGCCTCAGGTGATGAGGCTGCGGAGTCAGCGGCCGAGAAGGACTGATTCGATGGGTGAATAGCCCGTTAATCTCCGATTTACCCGAAAACTTGCCGGGTTTCCGCAGGAAAGTGCCTTGGCAGACCTCTGCGCCACGCTCGTTTTTCGCTATCGTATGCACAGTTGGCCCAGGCAATACTCTGGGGAATCGTTGGATGATCCCCGACGCGGGAGGTTTTTTGACCTGCCGCGGCGATGGAGGAATACCAGTATGTGATCATAAACAGACCATTGAACCCGCCCGCGAATCGGGCATTTTCCCGTACGAATATCAACGAATTACAACATTCGCTCGGCGGGTTCCAAAAACGAATCG